>JAPUKT010000457.1 GCA_027295555.1 Deltaproteobacteria bacterium | reverse complement strand
GGTTGCGAGTCGGCGCCCTGCACCCCCGCCACGAAGGTGAGCGAAGGCAGCGTGGCGGTCCCTGAGATCATCGAGAGCCCGCCTTCGGACATGATCCTGGCGGCCGGGACCTCGGCCGCCGAACAACCGGCAGAGAGGATGGCGACGACGTCGGAGTCCGCGGCGAACTTCAAAGCCGCAATGGCCCCTGCGCCGTCGCCGCATACGCTATCTTCGCTCAGCAAGTGGATCGGATGCCCGAGGATTTGGTGGTCCCAGTCTTCGAGAGCGAGCTCGATAGGGAGCTCCCTGCCGATGTAGCTCTCGTGTCGAGCCGCGCGCGTGCCATCGATCCCCTGGGGCGCCTCGATGCCATTCGTGATTAGACTCCCGAGCTTGATCGGGCTCTCTGGAGGAATTTCCACACAGCCAATCGCGTCCGTGCACGTGAAAGAGGGGGGCGGCTCGCAGCCGCCAACAAGCATCGCCAGAAGCAGAGCAAACGGCCAGCTCGCACGACTACGTCTCGCAGCGCGGAATGCCATCTTGCTCCTAATATTTCATTACGCAGCCCCGTTAGCGCTGCGGCCGCGCGACCCCGCGACGGCCGACGCATGAGCCTGCTCGTTCGCCTGCACTATTCGAGCGTGTCGATGCGCGGAGATGATTCTGATTCAATGGCTTCTCATTTTCACGGTCAGCTCCCGGGACGGTCTTCGTTCTCCCCAAAAGAATAGACGACATTGCTGGTCAAACCCTCGAGTCCGGCTCGCGGATCCTCGAAGAGCACAACGTTGAACCGGGCGGCTCCGCAGTCGCCAAACGCGTCGCAGCTGAGTCGCCCGGTCAGCCCGTCGAAGTCTTCGACGGCATACAGCCAGTCCCGGAGGGCCTGGCGATGAACGTGCAGCGTGCCATCCTCGTCCTGCGACGCGGTCGCGGCGATGGCGCTGAGAAGCAAATGAGTGGCGTCGTACGATTGCGCATGGTAAGTACCGATCGGGGGCTCACCGTATTTGGCTTTGTAGCGCGCCACCAGATCGTCGTAAGCCTCACCGGTGGGGGTCGCGGGTCCCACCAAGAACAGCCCGATGCCCGCCGGGCCGACCGCTTCGATGAAATCCGGCCGCAATTGGATCTCCGCGCCCATCAAGGTCACATCGTCGAGTGCCGGAACCTGCTGTGCCTGCGTCACGACGTAACCCGCCTCGGGATGGAAGATGGGGAAGAACACCAGCTCGGCCTGAGAGTTGGCGACGGCGGTCAACACCGGCTCCATGTTCTCGTCACCCTTGTTGACGGCGGTGGCGAGCACGACCTCGCCACCGAGCTCGGTAAACACTCGAGCGAATACCTGGGCCAAGCCCTGTGTATAGGGGTCATCCGCGTCGATCGTAGCGACTTTGCGGACGCCCAGTTCCTGGAACGCGAAACTCGCCGCGGCTCGTCCCTGGTCGACATCGTTGTGGATGGTGCGGAAGTAACCCGCTTGGGAGTCGGCGCCCCGCACCCCAGCCACGGAGGTGAGCGAAGGCAGCGTGTTGTCCCCTGAGATCATCGTGAGCCCTGCTTCGGACATGATCTTGGCGGCCGGGACCGCGGCCGAGGAACAGCTGACCGCGAGGATGGCGACAAGGTCGGGATCCGCAACGAGCTTCAAAGCCGCCGTGGCCCCTCCTCCCTCGCTACATCCGGTATCTTCGCTCAGCAAGATGATCGGATGCCCGAGGATTTGGCGGTCCCAATCTTCGAGAGCGAGCTCAGCCGCGCGCGTGCCATCGATCCCCTGGGGCGCCTCGAAGCCACTGAGCGCAAGCAGGCCCCCGAGCTTGATCGGGCTCCCTGGAGCAATGTCCACGCAGCCAATCGCGTCGGTGCACGTGAAAAGGGGCGGCGGCGCTTCGCAGCCACAAATAAGCAGCGCCAGAAGCAGGGCGAAAGGCCAGCTCCTGTGACGAGGTCTTGCAGCACAGATCCCCATCTTGCCCCTCAAAACTCAGTACGCTCCGTCATGCGCCGCGGCAGCAGTGACGACGCGACGGCCGACGCATGAGCCCGCAATATTTTGATCAATGTTTTGTATTACTGTGCGGTAAGCACTCACGATGTGGTGTCTCGCGCTATTAATAGTTCTACTCGACCTCGCGCACCAGAGCACCACCCTCCGGAAGCGTGAAGTACCAAACACGGGTCGTGATGATCGACTCCACCGGGTAGATGCGGCCGCCCTGGTCGAGCACGTCTTGCAGCCGAATCGCGACGCGAGTGCGTCCCGCTTCCTCCCAATCGTTCTCGGCAGATTCGGCGAACGCGAGACCTGATCCGATCTGCGCCGCGAGACCAATGTGCCCGCCCCGATAAACGTCGATGACGGCTTCGGAAGGATCGGGATTGGCCGAGATGCGAAACGTTCCGGACTCCTGCAGCGGCTCGAGGAACTCCGGTAGCGTGTAACGGTAAAAACGAGACTCGCCCGTAAAGCCGTTGGTCTCCATGACCTCATCTATCGTTGCTTTCGCATCACTACCGGGAGACATCGTCGTTCACTCCTTAGTTGTTTGTATTTCTGCGCAAAAGAACGACCGTCTGGTCATCTCGCTGAGGCTGGCCCGCGGAGAATCCGAGCACAGCGTCGTTCAGTGTGCCCTCGATCTCTTCGAGAGGTTTACTTCGCTGGTCGCGCAGCAGCTCGACCAGTCGCTCCTCACCATACTCGTCCCCTCGTGCGTCTTCACACTCCGTGATGCCATCACTGTACAAACAGACGAGATCTCCAGGTCCAAGCTCGACACTCATCTGGGCATATTTCGCCGAGGGCAGAAGTCCCACGGGCGATCCGCCGGACTCCAAACGTTCGACTTGCCCACTTTCTCGGATCAAGAAGCCATCGTTGTGACCGGCATTCACGAAATCCAGCCTGCCAGCTTTGATATCGAGGCTGGCGAGCACCATCGTAACATACTTGTTTCCTGTCGAAGCATCGTAAACGTATTGGTTGAGACGGCCTACGAGCTCGGCGTCCACGCGGCTCTGTTCGAGCATCACGCGCAACGCGGCATCAACCGTCGAGACGAGAAGTGCCGCTGGTGCGCCTTTTCCGCTGACGTCACCGATGATGAGCGCCCATACGCCCTCACCCAGATCGCGAAACGTGAAGTAGTCGCCGCCCACGACGCGCGCCGGACGACTCCAGCCGAGCACTTCGAAACCCGGAATCTGAGGCATCTCGTTCGGAAGAAGCTGCTGTTGGATCTCGGCGGCGAGCTCGAACTCGCGGTCCTGCCGCTCTTTTTCGATGGCGAGCTCGTGAAGGCGAACCTTCTCGAGGGCGATCGCCGCCTGGTTCGCGAAAAGCGTGAGTGTCCGTCGATCTTTTGTTGAGAAACCGCCCGCGCGCTCCTCCTCGGAGCCAACCACGAGGAGTCCCTTGCGGCTCTCGGTTGGCCCGATAGCTACGCCAATCACGTGGCGAACACCTGGTAAGACGGCGACCGCCGAGCCGTCCCCCGCGAGCAACGCCTTCACCTCGATGTGACCGGCGTCGAGCGCAGGCAAAGCCGAGCCCCGCGCGAGCGTGAGCACATATCTGCCTTCTTGCAATTGGTACAGTGCGCCACGAGACGCTTCCAGTAGCATAAGCGCTCGCGAGAGCAGCTCTTCCACCAAAGGCTCGAGCTCCAGGATCGAGGCAATCGCCAAGCCGACCTCGTAAAGTGCCACCAGCTCGACGCCTTGCGCCATGGCGAAGAGGTTTTGCTCGTCGAGCTTTTCCTCGAGCCGGATGATGCCGGCCGCACATGCGAGCAGCATGGCACCGGCCGAGATCGCTTTTTCTTGGGGCGCATCGGAATCGTGCAGAAGTACAAAACGTCCCGGAAGCTCCACTCGTTCCAGATTGTCAGCGCTGCTCTCGCTCTCTGCTAAACGCTCGGCCACGGCGCCGTCCCCGAAGGTTGCCACCAGTTCGTGCCCGTCTGCCGCCGGCGCGTAGATCGCGACACTCGAGGCTCCGAGCGCGTGCCCCCAGATCTCCAGCATACGGACGAGGTCTCGGCGTTCCTCCACACCGCGACGCTCCGTTGATAGCAGTCTCGCCCAGAGCGCGGGATCCTCGAGACCGGCATCTTTGCGGCTGTTTTTTGCGTCTGCTTTCATAATCCTGAATGGTGCTCTCTCAGCTGCTCGATGCTAGGTCGCGAGCGATCGCGGCAATTTGCTGACGCGCTCGTTCGTTGATACCGGCGACAAAAGGGCCGGCGTGGCGGAGCGCGTCGATCGGCTGACCGTCCAGGTCCGTGACCTCTCCGCCGGCGGCCCGAACCAGTAGGACACCGGGAGCGAGGTCGAAGGGCTCGGCTGCCTTCTTCGACCAAAGATTGAGGTAGACGAAAGCTCCCCGGGCCGCCTCGACGAGAGCCCACGACGGAGATCCTCCGGGAGACCGTACCATCCGCACGCCGTTCTCACGCCAGGCCTCGTAGAGCGCGCTCACGACGGAGCCGCCCGTCCGGTTTGGATGGATGTTCACGAGCACGTTGTCGGGCGTCGTGCCATGTTCCGGAAGGGAAGAGGCGGTGTCTGGCTCGCCGAATATGGACAGTTGCAGAAGTCGTGCCTCACCACCGCGAACCGCGTAGCCGATCTCGCCGGTCGTGGGATTCGAGATCACTCCAAGGACGGTTTCGCCATCCAGAAAAACACCGAGGGTGGTCGTGTAGGTCTCTGTGCCGCTCAAGAAAGCCCAGGTACCGTCGATGGGATCGATCGCCACTTCCACACCCGAGCAAGATAAAGCCCCCCCGGTTTCTTCACCCACGACAGAGGCATCGGGCGCGAATTTTGCGAGCCGCTTCCGCAGCATCGACTCGATGTCGGCTTCGAGGCGCGTCGCCGGTGAGCCGTCGTCTTTGTAG
>JAPUKT010000456.1 GCA_027295555.1 Deltaproteobacteria bacterium | reverse complement strand
CTATGCTAGCGAGCGCGTGGCTTGGTGGAAAAAAGGCTTTCTTAGCGTCGTTCTAGGCCTAGTTCTGTTGGTTCTGGCGTTTTGGGTCGTGTATGGGGGCGCTGAATCGCAGTTCGAAGGCGATATTACGGTGGTTCCCCTGTCCCCAGAGCTCGTTGCCGCACGGATCGAGGCTCAGACAAAGACCGCTCCGAACACCGACAATCGCATCCTATTCGGTGATCTCCACGTCCACACGACGCTCTCCGTCGACGCATTCATGTGGAGCCTTCCTTTGATGGGTGGAGAGGGCGTGCATCCGCCGGCCGACGCCTGCGACTTCGCCCGCTTCTGCTCTCAGCTCGACTTCTACGCCCTGACCGACCACGCCGAGGCACTCAACCCGCGAACTTGGGCGATGACCAAGGACTCCGTGCGGCAGTGCAATGCGGTGAACGCGGATAGCGACCAGCCCGACACCATCGCGTTCACCGGCTTCGAGTGGACTCAAGTCGGGCTCACCCCCGAAAAGCACTACGGCCACAAGAA
The DNA here is from genome assembly GCA_027295555.1 of Deltaproteobacteria bacterium. Lineage (GTDB taxonomy): Bacteria > Myxococcota_A > Polyangia > Polyangiales > Houyiibacteriaceae > SG8-38. The sequence goes on along the minus strand of JAPUKT010000456.1, from coordinate 2,643 downwards.
CGTCCTCTTCAAGTACGACACCGAGGATCAGCTCCCCGCACGGCCGATTGCGGCGCCCGGGATCACGTCGCGAGCCATGTCGAAGCTCAGCGCGCTTTGGCCGCTGCTGACCATCCCTGCTCGTGCCTTCCCCAATCAGCAGGGCTACCTCGATTTCGCCCGGCACATTCGCGAAAACGGCCGGTACCCGGTGTGCCCCGAGGGCTACGACACCAAAGACCTTCCGCCGACCTGTCGGGAGAGGGCCGCAAGCCCCGATATCCTGTTCAAGAAGCTCCACGAGTGGGGCCTCGACACGATTGTGATTCCGCACGGCACCACCTGGGGCTTCTACACGCCGCTTGGCTACACCTGGGATAAACAACTCCGGGCCGATCTGGACGACCCCAAGCTGCAGCGGCTCATCGAGGTGTTTTCGGGCCACGGCAACTCCGAGGAATATCGAGATTTCCGCTCGGGGATTCTGACCGAGGACGGGCTCGAGTGCCCTGAGCCCGTCGAAGGCTACGAGGCGTGTTGTTGGCGCGCCGGTGAGGTGATTCGCGAGCGCTGCGAAAACCCCGCTTCCGATGCCTGCCAGGAGCGAGTCGAAAAGGCGCGAGCAGATTATCTACGCGTGTCCCTTGCCGGGCACGTCACGCTGCCGGGCGAAGATGTCCCCGATTGGAAAGAGTGCGGCCAGTGCACCGATTGTTTCTTGCCCGCCTATCAATATCGGCCGGCTGGCTCCGTGCAGTACATCTTGGCAAAGGGCGATTTCGAGAACCCCGACGATCCGCGGCACACCACGATGGGCTTCATCGGGTCGAGCGACAACCACAGCGCTCGCCCCGGGACGGGCTACAAGGAGTTCGCGCGTCGCAAGATGACCGAGGCGCGGGGTGCGCCGGACGAGTCTTGGCGCAGGTCGATGTTCGGGGAACGCGGCGAACCCGAACCCGAGTCGGTCTCTTTCACGATCGACCAGCTGATGGAGCGTCCGCCGTTCGAGTTGATGTGGATGGAGCGGCAGGCGTCGTTCTTCATCACGGGTGGTCTCGTCGCGGTGCACGCCACCGCCAGGACGCGCGAAGCGATCTGGGAAGCGCTGCAAGAACGCAACGTCTACGGCACCTCTGGGGACCGGATCCTCTTGTGGTTCGACCTTCAAAACGGGCCTCAGGGCGTTCGGCACATGGGAAGCGAGCTCGCGTTTTCCGGGATACCCAAGTTCGAGGCTCGTGCCGCGGGGGCGTTCGTCCAAAAGCCCGGCTGTCCTCCCGACGTGATCAAGGCGCTCGGTGAAGAGCGCGTCGAGCACATCTGTGCGGGGGAATGCTACAACCCGGGTGACCGTCGCCGTCGCATCACGCGCATCGAGGTGATTCGCATCCAGCGGCAACGCGCCGAGGACGAGCCGCTAGTCGAGCTCATCGAAGACCCGTGGCTGACGATTCCGTGCCCCGAAGGCAAAGAGCTCTGTGTCGTGCAGTTCGAAGATCCGTCTTACGATAAGCTCAATCGCGATCTGCTCTACTACGTGCGCGCCATTCAAGAGCCGACGCCGACGGTAAACGGCGGGGGGCTTCGTTGCACCGGAGGGGTGTGCGAGCCTTGCTACGGAAACTTCCGTACCGACGAGGACGATGACTGCCTGGTCGATAGCGAAGAGCGAGCCTGGTCGTCGCCTATCTTCGTCTTGGCCGGTCAGGCGCCATGACGCGACCGTGGTTGCTCGCCGGCGGGATGCTGGTCGGGGCTGCCCTCGCTGTGTTCTACATCGCCCGCGTCCCCGATACTGCGGTGCCCATCGCCGACGTGGCGGTTTGGGTAAACGACCGCGCCGTTTCACGGGAGTCGTACGAGCAAGCCCTGGCGGCGGTGGCGGGCGACCGGAAGGAGGGCACGCTTCGCGAGGAAGATCGCCAGCGCGTGCTCGATCGCTTGGTCGATCAGGAGCTCCTCATCGATCGCGCGATCGAGCTCGGGTTGCACGAGCGCGACCCGCAGATCCGAAATCAGCTCGTGACCGCGATGATCGACTTCCTCGTCCGTCAGGCCGAGGACGATGCACGCGCCGCGGACGAATCGGAGCTTCGCGAGTTCTATCGATCCGAGAGCTTTCGGTTCGAGCGAAACCCGCAGTATCGCATCGGCGTCGAAGGTTCGGCGATTCCATTGCCTGATGGGTTTCTGCTCGCCAAAGAGATCGAGCAGCGGCTCGGCCCCACTGCCGCGAGCAAGGTCACCGAGCTCGAGGTTGGGGACTCCGCGGTGATCGCGTCATCGCGTGGGGATCTCGTCGTGACCCTCATCGAGCGTCGCGGGGGCGGGGTGGCTCCGTTCGAGGAAGCGCGGGAGGCGGTGGAGGCCGCGTATCTTCGCGCGCAGGGCGAGGCCGCGGTGCGGGAATTTCTCAAGCGTGCACGGCAGCGAAGCGATATCCGTGTCGAGGTCGAACAGTGAGAGCCTGGGTGCTCGTTGCCGCGCTCGGCCTGTGGGCCGCGCCGGCTTCGGTGAGCGCTCACCAAAAGAGCGTGTCGTATTCGAAGTGGACGCTTCTCGATGGCGGCGCGGTGGCGCAGGTCAAGGTTAGTTGGTTCGATCTTACTTCACTGCCGGTCGTCCAAGACGCGGTGGACACCCCGTTCGAGCCGGCGACCG
>JAPUKT010000455.1 GCA_027295555.1 Deltaproteobacteria bacterium | reverse complement strand
CACGATGAGCGGGTGCGACACGTGCAGGAACAGGTCCGCGAATGGAATGCCTCGGGGTCGGAGCGTCCGATGTGTACGGCGAGACCCCCCTGGTTGACCATGTCCACACGAACCTCGACCTATAAGAAGGACTGTAGCCATATCGAGGTCAACCTGCGTGATGTGCTCGAGGTAGACACCGAGCGGATGGTCGTCCGGGTCGAGCCGCTCGTGAACATGGGCCAGCTCACCCGATATCTCGTGCCCATGGGCTACGCGCTCAAGGTGATGGTCGAGATGGAAGATCTCACGGCCGGAGGTCTTGCGATGGGTCTCGGCATGGAGACGACGTGTCACCGGTACGGATTGCTCCAGGAGACAGTCGTGGCTTACGAGATCGTGACTGCCGACGGTTCTCGTCGACGAGTCACTCGCGAGAGCGACCCGGAGCTATTCCATGCGCTCCCGTGGTCCCACGGCACGCTGGGCTTTCTGGTGGCCCTCGAGCTCGAGATCGAGCGGGTCAAGCCGTATATTCGGATGAAGTACATCCCCTGTCACAGCATGGAGGAGCTCTGCGAGAAGACCTACGCGCTTTCAGTGGCAGATGACGCGCCGGAGTTCTTGGAAGCGACCATCTATTCGAAAGACACCGGCGTCATTCAATGTGCATGGTACGACGATGTGCCTTCCGACCGGTCGAAGATCAATCCCATCAATCGATGGTACAAGCCGTTCTTCTTTCGTCACGTGGCCACCGCTCTCGAGCGCGGCGAGTTCGAAGAATGGATCCCCTTGCGAGACTACTACCACCGCCACACGCGCTCGATCTTCTGGGAGCTCGAAGAGCTCATGCCGTTTGCCGGCAAGCCCTGGTGGCGCTGGGGCTTCGGCTGGCTCGGCGCGCCGAAGATCTCCCTTCTGAAAGGCACCATGACCGAAGGCATCCGTTGGAAGCTCGTGCACAAGCACGTGGTCCAGGATGTCATCGTCCCGATGCGTGAGCTCAAGCGCAGCGTCGAGGAGTTCCACGAGCGATTCGAGGTGTACCCGCTTCTCGTCTACCCGATTCGCATCTACGACCATGGCGAATACCAGGGCCTTCAGCCCAAGCCACGCGAGCTGCATCCTGGTCAGCAGTGGGACATGTTCGTCGACCTCGGTGCGTACGGGATTCCTCCCGCGCTCAAGCGAGGCGAGGAGTGGGATGCGGAAGAACACGTCGCTGCCACGGAACGGTTCACCCGCGAAATCGGTGGCTTCGTTCCGCTCTACCAAGACGTCTGGATGAACCGCACGCAGTTCGAAGAGATGTTCGACCACCGGCTCTACCGGCGAATGCGGGAGAAGCTTGGTGCCATCGGCGCATTCCCGGAAGTGTGGGACAAGGTCCGGCTCCAGCCGGAGCTCAGGACGGCCGCTTCCCCCACCGAGGAAGACGAGGCACCAGCCGCAAACCGGTCCCAGGACGGCTCCCGCTCCTATAGGTCGAGCACGTCGCGCCACTGGTCCGGTTGAAAGCCCATGAGGGCGAAGCCGTCGCCGAGGACCAAGGGGCGCTTGATGAGCTTGCCGTCTGCAGCGAGGGCGGTCAGTGCCTGGTCGTCACTCATCGTCGAGAGCTTGTCTTTGAAGCCACCGTCGCGATAGCTCTTACCCGAGGTGTTGAAGAGCTTCTTGAGGGGGAGCCCGGAAAGCTCGTGGGCCTTTTTGAGGAGGACCTTCGATGGCGGATTCGCGACGATGTCTTTCGGCTTGAAGTCGACCCCCGCTTCGTCGAGAAATTTCAGCGCCTTTTGGCACGTGCTGCAGTTTGGATACTGATACACGATGATGGACATCGCCCCATGCCTAGCACACTACCGCTGCGTCTCTAGGCGGTCTGGTTTGCGCGGTGTGGTTGCCAACCTGTTGAAATTGGGTTGGTTTTGGAGGGGCAGCGTGTCCCTAGAGATGCTTCACGCGCATCTGCTCAGCCATCTGTTCTTCGGTGAGCTTCCCGGTCTGACCGTACTCGAGGTAGTCGTTCCATTTCTGCACGGTGAGCTGGTTGAAGCGATTCACGGCGGGGTTGGGCTCGGGGATGGGCTTGTCGGCGTATCGCTGGTAGGCGACCTGTTCCTGTTCGACGGTGAAGCCGTCCTGCCGGAAGACCTCTTTCACGTAGGGCCGGAGCAACGGCATCACCATCTGCATGACGCCGCGGGGTAACAGGCGGCCTTCGGAGAACGGGATCTTGGCACGCTTCCACTGCTGAAGCGAAAACACCTTCGTGTGGGTGTCATCGATCGGGAGCATGAAATTGTTGGAGCGCACCCGATTGTTGCTCACCGCGCTCTGGTACGGGTAGTCGTAGATCATGAAGGTGTCGCTCTCGGAGCCACCGTTCTTCCCGAAGACTCGCCGAGTGAGCGGATACTGGTAGTCGCGCCGGAGCTGGTGCCTCCAACTGAGCGTGATCTTGTCGCCCTCGAGCGTGTGATCGGCCAAGAACGTATCGCTATACACGATCCACCTCCCATGCACCCAGAGGTGGGTCAGGTTACAGAGGTTGTCGATCACCATCGAATGGTGGGCAGCCCACGTATACGCAAACGATAGGGAGGCCCAGCCATCGGAGCCTTCGAACTTCGGAATCTCGACGAGCGGAGTGATCGCTGCCAGCTCAGGGTCTCCCGGAAAGAACCAGATGATCCCATAGTGCTCGCGGGTCGGGTAGCTCCGCACTCGGGCGGAGGGAAGCTTCTTGCCGAAGTCCTCGTGCTTCGTGCCGACGAGCTCGCCCGATCGGTTGTAGGTCCAACCGTGATAGAGGCACACGAGGTTACAGTTCTCGACGCTGCCGTGGCTCAGTTTGATGTGTCGATGGGCGCAGCGATTCTCGAGGACCTGGACCAAGCCGTCGTCTCCACGGAAGACTGCGATGTCCTCTCCGGAGAAGCGCGTCTCGATCACCTGCTTGCGTTTCACTTCATGACTGAACGCGGCGGGATACCAGTGGTTGGGGTTCATCCCCACTTGGCGCGCCTTGTGTGTGAGCCCAGGACGCGCCGTCTTCTCGTTGGTCCGAAGTCGAACCAAGTTACTGCCCTGCATGGGACGAGCCTTACCGGCTCTCATCGCGTCATGCAAAGTATCCATGCAGCGTCCAAGCACAACAAATCGTAGAGAAAAGTGGCCGCTCGCGCGGCTGAGCTTTCTATCTACCGCTCAGCCGGATCTGGCGACCACTCACCGCGCGTTCGGCACCATTCGGCGCGACCGCTTCATGCGCGGCGCAAACTCGGTCACCCGGTGATTTTTTCGGCGTTCGCTAGCGAGGACCGGCCTAGCTGCAGATCTCGAGGCGATTCCACGTGCCAAGCTGTGACCCTGGCGCCGACGGCGTCCCTGTCATATGCCTCGCCCATGTCTACCCTCCCCCGTACCCGCGATCGCTCACGCGATTTCGATATGGTTCTCTGGGGCGCGACTGGTTTCACGGGTCGGCTCGTGGCCGGCTACCTCGTTCGGAACTACTTGGACAAGGATGGCAACAAGACCGGACTGCGGCTCGCGCTTGCGGGTCGCAACAAGGAGAAAGTCGAGGCGGTTGCACGAGAAATCGGCGCCCCCGACCTGCCAATTTTGATCGGTGACAGCTTCGATGCCGAGTCGCTCGATGCAATCGCTTCACGCGCCGAGGTCGTGATCACCACGGTCGGGCCCTATGCGAAATACGGCGATGAGCTCGTCGCCGCGTGCGTGCGAAACGGGACCGACTACTGCGACTTGACGGGCGAGCCCAATTTCGTTCGAGACATGATCGACGCGCACCACGAGACGGCCAAGAAGAATGGTGCACGCATCGTCCATTGTTGTGGCTACGATTCGATTCCGTCGGATCTCGGCGCGCTGATGGTCCAAGAGGTGATGAAGGAGCGACACGGCGCCTACGCGCCAGAGGTCAAGATGGGCGCCGGGGAGATGAGCGGTAGACCCAGCGGTGGCACCTTGGCGACCATGATCAACATGGTCAACGACATTAAAGAGAACCCGAACCTGCGGAAGGTACTCGGGAACCCGTACGCCCTGAACCCCAAAGGGGTCCGCGGACCCGACAAGGGGGACCAAACCGGAATACGCTTCGACAAGGACTTCGACATGTGGACCGCACCTTTCGTCATGGCTGCGATCAACACCCGAATCGTCCGTCGAAGCCACGCTCTGATGGGGCTTCCCTGGGGTGAGGGCTTTCGTTACTCCGAAGTGATGACCATGGGGAAAGGCGCCAGGGGATTCGCGCGTGCCGCGGCAATGGCCGGCGGCGTGGTGGGATTCTTCGCTTTGGTCGCGTTGCCCGTCACGCGACCCATGATCGAGAAGCGGCTACCGGCACCCGGCGAGGGGCCCGACAAGGAGGCGCGTGAAAACGGCTTCTTCAAAACCAGGCTCATCGCGCTCGGCAACGGCCATGAGGTTCGCGGGATCGTCGAGGGCTTTCAGGACCCAGGCTACGGAGCAACGGCGATCATGCTCAGCGAGGCGGCGCTCTGCCTCGCGCTCGACGGGGCAGAGC
>JAPUKT010000454.1 GCA_027295555.1 Deltaproteobacteria bacterium | reverse complement strand
TCGTCTTTTCGCCGGTCTCCGGATTGACGACCTCTTCAGTGCCGATCGCGTCCATCAGGTCGCGGGCAACCTGGTCGGAAGCCTCCGCCCAAATGTCGACGACCTTGTTGTATCGCTCGCCGTCGGTGATCAGACCCTCCTGGTACTGCTCGACGACGGTCGTCACGTCCTGCTGCGCTTCAGCGAGCACCTCCTGCTTCGAGTCCGGGATGATCATATCGTCCATGCAAATCGAAACCCCTGCACTGGTCGACATCTCGAAGCCCATCGTACGAAGACGGTCCGCCAAGAGAACGGTGTTCTTGTTGCGGCTCGCGCGGTAGCACTCGTCGATCAGTGCGCTCAAGGACTTCTTGTCGAGCACCTTGTTCACCGAGGGGAACTCCATCCCGTCTGGAAGAATGTCGCTCACGAGAACGCGGCCGACCGTGGTGTCGTGCATCTCGCCGTTGTAGCGGTACCGAATGCGCGAATGGAGCCCGACCACGCCCTGGTCGTAGGCCATGCGGACCTCGTCGGACGACGCGAAGATCCCCGTGAAGACGCCATCCTTCTCTTGCCCTTCGCGGTAGGCGCCCTTCCCGAACTGCCTCTCGCGCGTCATGTAGTAGAGGCCGAGAACGATATCCTGCGTCGGGTTGATGATCGGGCGACCGCTCGCGGGCGAGAGGATGTTGTTCGTGCTCATCATGAGCACGCGTGTCTCCATCTGCGCCTCGACCGAAAGGGGCACGTGGACCGCCATCTGGTCACCATCGAAGTCTGCGTTGAAGGCGGTGCAAACGAGCGGGTGAAGCTGGATCGCCTTGCCTTCGATCAGCACGGGCTCGAACGCCTGAATGCCGAGGCGGTGAAGCGTTGGCGCACGATTGAGCATCACCGGATGCTCGGTGACCACCTCTTCGAGGATATCCCAAACCTCGGGCTTTTCCTTCTCGACGAGCTTCTTCGCGCTCTTGATTGTCGTGACGTACCCGCGCTCTTCGAGCTTGTTGTAGATGAAGGGCTTGAAGAGCTCGAGGGCCATCTTCTTCGGCAAGCCGCACTGGTGCAGACGAAGGGCCGGGCCAACCACGATGACCGAACGACCCGAGTAGTCGACTCGCTTACCGAGCAGGTTCTGTCGGAAGCGACCTTGCTTGCCCTTGAGCATGTCGGAAAGCGACTTGAGTGGGCGCTTGTTGGGACCGGTGATGGTCTTGCCACGGCGGCCGTTGTCGAATAGCGCATCCACGGCCTCTTGCAGCATTCGGCGCTCGTTCCGGATGATGATCTCCGGCGCGTTGAGCTCCATGAGCCGCTTGAGACGATTGTTTCGGTTGATGACGCGACGATAGAGGTCGTTCAGGTCCGAAGTCGCGAAGCGGCCACCATCGAGCGGAACCAAGGGACGAAGGTCCGGCGGAAGCACTGGAATGACCGACAGCATCATCCACTCTGGGCGGTTACCCGAATCGCGGAATGCCTCGACGACCTTCAGTCGCTTGGCGAGCTTCTTGCGCTTGGCTTCGCTGGTAGCCTCCTTGAGGTCCAAGCGAAGCTGCTCAGAGAGCGCGTGGACATCGATGTCGCGGAGCATCTCGAGCACCGCTTCGCCGCCCATGCCAGCTTCGAAGGCATCGTCGCCATACTCGTCGAGCATGTCGTGGTAGCGGTCCTCGATGAGAATCTCACCGCGCTCGAGCGGCGTTTCCTTCGGGTCGAGAACGACGTAGCTCTCGCAGTAGAGGACACGCTCGAGATCCTTGAGCGTAATATCGAGAATCGCGCCAATACGGCTCGGAAGGCTCTTCAAGAACCAGATATGTGCAACTGGCGTCGCCAGGGTGATGTGACCTAGGCGCTCACGACGCACCTTGCTCTGAATGACCTCGACGCCGCACTTTTCGCAGACGATACCGCGGTGCTTCATGCGCTTGTACTTGCCACAGATGCACTCGTAGTCTTTGACGGGCCCGAAGATCTTGGCGCAGAAGAGGCCGTCCCGCTCGGGCTTGAACGTACGGTAGTTGATCGTCTCAGGCTTTTTAACTTCGCCGTGCGACCACTCGCGGATCTTTTCCGGCGACGCCAGCGAAATGCGAATCGCTGAAAACGCCAGCGGATCTTTCGGCTTTTCGAAGAAGCTGAAGATGTCCTTCATAACTTACTCTTCCTCCGCAGCAAGCACGTCGTCTGACCTGCGCCCCAATTGACTCGTCTCTACCAACTCGACGTTCAGACAAAGCGCCTGAAGCTCCTTCATGAGGACGTTGAAGCTCTCCGGTAGGCCAGCTTCGAGCGAGTAGTCCCCCTTCACGATCGACTCGTACATGCGTGTGCGCCCTTGCACGTCGTCGGACTTGACGGTGAGGAACTCCTGCAGCGCGTACGCGGCGCCATAGGCCTCCATCGCCCAGACCTCCATCTCACCGAGGCGCTGCCCACCGAACTGCGCCTTACCACCGAGTGGCTGCTGCGTGACCAGCGAGTACGGGCCGATGCTTCGCGCATGGATCTTGTCGTCCACCAAGTGGTGCAGTTTGAGCATGTACATGATGCCCACGGTAACGTCCTTGTGGAACGCCTCACCGTTGCGCCCGTCAAACAGCACCGTCTGACCGTTGTCCTGTACCCCAGCGAGGGTTAGGAGCTCCTTGATCTCCTTCTCGGTTGCGCCGTCGAAGACCGGCGTCGCGAGCTGCAAGCCGCGCTTCCAGGTCTTGGCTAGCTCCACGACTTCGCCATCGGGCAGCGTGCCCAACAGCTCCACGATGTCGCCCGTCTTGAAGATCGTGCGAATGCGCCCGCGAAGCTCCTCCGCCGTGGCCTTGCGCTCAATCATCTCTTGCAGCTGTTTACCGAGTAAGTAGCCGGCCCAGCCGAGATGCGTCTCGAGAATCTGCCCGACGTTCATTCGGCTTGGAACACCAAGCGGGTTGAGCACGATGTCCACCGGCTTCCCGTCCGGCAGGTACGGCATGTCTTCTTCCGGAAGAATCCGGCTGACCACACCCTTGTTACCGTGTCGACCCGCCATCTTGTCGCCGACCTGGAGCTTGCGCTTGATGGCGACGTAGACCTTCACCATCTTGATGACGCCCGGAGGAAGCTCGTCGCCCTTACCGAGCTTGTCGATCTTCTCCTGGAAAAGCATCTTGACCGCATCGACCTGGTCCTCGACCTGCTCGAGAATCGCGTCGGTCTTGTCCTTGTCCTTGTCGACCTCGATGTGCGCCCAGTACTTGTGCGGGATCTCGTCCAGGTTCGCGTTGGTGATCTTGACACCCTTCGTGAGGAGCTCCTTGCCCTTGTCGCCGACGAGCTTTGCGGTCGTCGTGTTGCCAACGAAGTACTTCCGAACACGATCGTGCGCGGCGTCGAGGACGATCTTGATCTCGTCCGCCATGTCCTTTTCGAGCTTGGCTCGCTCGGCCTCCTCGATTTGGAGCGAGCGCTCATCCGTCTCGGTGCCCTTGCGCGCAAACACGCGGGCATCGATGACGATGCCGGTCACCCCGGGCGACACCTTGAGCGAGGTGTCACGGACGTCGCCGGCCTTCTCGCCGAAGATGGCGCGGAGCAGCTTCTCCTCCGGGGACAGCTGCGTCTCGCCCTTCGGCGTGATCTTGCCCACGAGAATGTCGCCGGATCTCACCTCCGCGCCAATGCGCACGATGCCGGACTCGTCGAGGTCCTTGAGAGCCTCCTCGCCGACATTCGGGATGTCCCGGGTGATCTCTTCCTTGCCGAGCTTGGTGTCGCGCGCAACGCACTCGAACTCCTCGATGTGCACCGAGGTGTAAACGTCGTCCTTCGCGATCCGCTCGGAGAGCAGAATCGAGTCCTCGAAGTTGTACCCACCCCACGGCATGAACGCGACGATTACGTTCTGACCGAGTGCGAGCTCACCGCGGTCCGTGCTGGGCCCGTCGGCAATGACGTCGCCCTCCTTCACGCGGTCTCCAGGACGAACGATCGGCGTCTGGTTGTACGCGGTGTTCTGGTTCGAACGCTGGAACTTGTTGAGGCGGTAGATGTCGGGGAACGCGCCCGCCAGGCCCTCGGCCTTGACGACGATACGCGTTGCATCGACCGACTCGACGACACCGTCCTGCTGCGCCACCACACAAACACCCGAGTCGCGCGCGACTCGGCCCTCGATGCCGGTACCGGTGATCGGAGCATGCGTACGCACACAAGGGACAGCCTGTCGCTGCATGTTCGAGCCCATCAATGCACGGTTGGCGTCGTCGTGCTCGAGGAACGGAATCAACGACGCAGCAACCGACACCAACTGGTTCGGCGATACGTCCATCAACTGCACGCTGCCCGGCGGCACCATCACAAACTCGCCGTTGTAGCGCGCGCTGATGAGCTGACCTTCGAGCTTGCGGGTCGTTTTGTCGATGATCGCATTCGCCTGCGCGATGTAGTGCCCCTCTTCCTCGAGGGCGGAATACCAACGCAGCTGGTCGTCGAGCACGATGCCATCCTCGACCTTGCGGTAGGGTGTCTCGACAAAGCCGTACTCGTTCACGCGCGCATACGTCGAAAGCGACGCAATTAGACCGATATTTGGGCCTTCCGGCGTCTCAATGGGACAGATGCGGCCGTAGTGCGTCGTGTGAACATCGCGAACCTCGAAGCCCGCACGCTCGCGGGTCAAACCACCGGGGCCGAGCGCGGACAGACGCCGCTTGTGCGTCACCTCGCTCAACGGGTTGGTCTGGTCCATGAACTGCGAGAGCTGACTCGAACCGAAGTACTCCTTGACGACGGCACTCACCGGCTTCGCGTTGATCAAATCGTGCGGCATGAGCGTCTCGATCTCTTGAGACATGTTCATGCGCTCCTTGATCGCGCGCTCCATGCGGACGAGGCCGATGCGGTACTGATTCTCCATCAGCTCGCCCACCGCACGAACCCGTCGGTTGCCGAGGTGGTCGATGTCGTCGACCGAGCCACGGCCGTTCTTGAGCTCGATGAGGTTCTTCACCGTGTCCAAGATGTCGGTGTTCGTGAGCACGGTGCGGTCGAGCCCGGGCTTCTCATCCTCTTCGGTGTCCCGGTAGAACTTGTAGTTCAGCTTGAGACGTCCGACCTGGCTGAGGTCGTACCGCTCGGGATTGAAGAAGAGATTGTTGAAGAGGTTCCGCGCGGTATCGAGCGTCGGTGGATCGCCAGGACGAAGGCGTCGGTAGATCTCGAGGATGGCCTCGTCTTGAGACTGGACCTTGTCGATCAACAGTGTATCGCGGAGATACGAGCCAACGTTGAGCCCGTCGATGAAGAGCACTTTGAACTCGTTGAGCCCCGCCTCACGCAGGGCGTCGATGCGCGCCTCGGTGACCTCTTCGTTGACCGCGAGTAGAATCTCGCCGGTGTCCTCGTCGATGACGTCTTCGGCGGCGGCTTTGCCAATGACCTCGGAGAAGTCGATGGGCAGGTAGTCGAGGCCTGCGGACTTGAGCTTGCGGATCGCGGCACGCGTGAACTTGCGGTTTTTACGGACTAAAACGTCCTCACCGACGGAGATGTCGTGGGTGGCACGCTGCCCCGGCAGAAGGTCGTACTCGATCGACTTGGCGTACTGGTCCTTCGAGAGGATGTAGATTGTCTCGGTGTCGTAGTAATAATTGAGAAGCTCCTGAGTGTTGTACCCGAGGGCCTTCAGTAGAACGGTCGCCGGCATCTTGCGACGCCTGTCGATCCTAACGTAGATCAAATCCTTCGGGTCGAACTCGAAGTCGAGCCACGAGCCACGATAGGGAATGATGCGGGCTTGGTAAAGGAGCTTGCCGGACGAATGCGTCTTGCCTCGGTCGTGGTCGAAAAAGACACCTGGGCTGCGGTGGAGCTGGCTGACGACGACGCGCTCCGTTCCGTTGATGATGAAGGTCCCGTTGACGGTCATCAGCGGGATCTCGCCGAAGTAAACCTCTTGCTCCTTGATGTCGCGGACAGCACGGTCCGTGCTGTCGCCGCCCGTGTCGTAGATGATGAGCTGAATCGTGACCTTGATCGGTGCCGCGTAGGTCATCCCCCTCTGCCGACACTCATCGACGTCGTACTTCGGCCGTTCGAGCGTGTAGCCGCTAAACACCAACTCGCTCGTCCCATTGAAGTCGCGAATTGGGAACACGCTGTTGAACACACCTTGAAGACCGGTGTCGTCCCGGTCATCCCTCGGTACGTCCGTCTGAAGGAACTTGTCGTACGACCGCTTTTGAATGTCGATCAAGTTCGGGATCTCGAGGATGTGCTCGATCTTCCCGAAGGAGTGTCGCATTCGAACGTTCGTCTGAATCATCGCCGCCATTAGTGAGACTCCTACCGAACTGACATCCGAAACCCTAAAGCCAAGTGTCTAACGACAAAGAGCCGACAAGGAGACCGTCCGGCCTCCCGCCGCTTTGCGGAAAGTCGTAAATTGTTGTGCTGCGCGTACCGAGACCGCCCCGGACGGGACATTAACCCAGCCGGGCCCGTGTGCCAAGTCGCGGCACCGGGCTCTGAATCGTACCCCCATTGGGCTACTTGAGGGTAACCTTGGCGCCCGCGTCTTCGAGCTTCTTCTTGATTTCCTCGGCCTCTCCCTTGGAAATGGCCTCTTTCACAACCTTCGGGGCTGCTTCCACCAGGGCCTTGGCGTCCGCCAGGCCAAGCTGGGTGATCTCGCGGATGGCCTTGATCACGTTGATCTTCTTGCCACCAGCGTCGCTCAGCTCGACGTCGAACTCGGTCTGCTCCTCGGCAGCCACAGCGTCGCCCGCGGCGGGACCGGCCACGGCCACCGCTGCCGGTGCCGCCGAAACGCCCCACTTCTCCTCGAGCTCTTTCACCAAGTTCGCAACTTCCATGACGGTCCAGGAGCTCAGTTCCTCGGCCATCTGCTCTACATTCATGTTTGCCATCGTTGACTCTCCGCTAACCGTGCGTACCACACGGCTAAATTTTGGGTTTGGATTACTCGCCAGCTTCCTTGCGTCGGTAGGCGTCGAGAACCAGAGCGAGATTTTGGGCCGGTGCGTTGATCTGGCCGACCAGGTTCTGCATGGGCGCCGTCAACTGCGCGAGCAGTGATGCGCGAATCTCGTTCTTGCCCAGAAGCGTCGCCAGCTCTTTCTCGACACGCTTGGCATCGAGGACCTGGCCTTCGAGGAGACCACACTTGACGACTAGCTTTTCGGGCTTGTCCTTCGGCTGGAGCTCATCGGAGAACTCCTTGCGGAAGCTCTTGATGATCTTCGCCGCAGCCGAGGGGTCCTCGAAGCTCCAGGCGATGGCGGTCGGGCCGATCAGACTGGCCGCGAACTCTTCGTTATCGGCGAGGTCGGATCCATCGAGCGCCATTCGGACGACGTTGTTCTTGATGACCTTGTACTCGACACCCGCCTCGCGGAAACGTGCTCGGAGGTTCGTGATCATCTCGACGTTGACGCCGCGGAAGTCGACCAGGACCGTCGCGCTGGCGTTGGCAAAGCTCTCGCGAACCGAGTCGACCTGCGCCACTTTTTCTTCTCGAGTAAGGCCCATGACTACGCCTCCACCTCTATAGTACCGGGGTCAATCTTGATGCCGGGGCCCATGGTCGAGCTCAGGGTAATGCTGCGGAGGTATGTGCCTTTCGCGGCCGGAGGCTTGGCTTTCACCAAAGCGCCGACCAGCGACCTCACGTTGCCCGCGAGCTCGGACTCGCCGAACGACTTCTTGCCGACCTGCGCGTGCACGATACCTGCCTTTTCGGCCCGAAACTCGACCTTACCCGCCTTGGCCTCGCGAACCGCTTTGTCAAGGTCGAAAGTAACGGTCCCCACCTTCGGGTTTGGCATCAGACCACGCGGACCGAGAATACGACCGAGCCGACCAACCTGACCCATCATGTCGGGAGTGGCGATGACGGTATCGAAGTCCAGCCAGCCTTCGGTGATTTTGGCGACGAAGTCATCCCCACCGACGTAGTCCGCACCGGCCGCTTCGGCTTCGGTGACTTTCTCGCCCTTGGCAAACACGAGAACGCGGTTGGTCTTACCCGTGCCGTGTGGCAAGACGACCGCACCACGAACCATCTGGTCGGCGTGCTTCGGATCGACTCCGAGCCGCACCGCCACGTCTACCGACTCGTCAAAGTTGGCAAACGCAAGCTCTTTCACCAGCGAGACGGCCTCGCTCAACTTGTAACGACGGTTCCTATCGGGCTTCTGAAGTGCAGCCCCGCGCTTTTTTCCGGGTTTCATACTGTCTCCTTGCGACGACTCGAAGCCGCCTACCACCGACTGGGGCCCTGGGTGGTCCAGGGGAGCGAACCAACGCTCGAGGGTTAGTCGACTAGCTCAACCCCCATGGAACGCGCGGTGCCGATGATGCTGTGCATGCATGTCTCGATCGAGCCCGCGTTGGTATCCTGTAACTTGATCTGCGCGATCTCCTTGACCTGCGCCGTCGTGATCGTGCCCACCTTGTCTTTGTTCGGACGCGCAGAGCCCGACTTCAGATTGATGGCCTTCTTGATCAGCACCGCGGCAGGCGGCGTCTTCATGATGAAGCTGAAGGAGCGATCCTGGTAGACCGAGATCACCACGGGGATGATCAGACCCGCGTCCTTTTGGGTCTTCACGTTGAACTCCTTGCAGAACGCCATGATGTTGACGCCGTGCTGACCGAGCGCGGGCCCGACCGGCGGGGAGGGGTTTGCCTTCCCTGCAGGGAGTTGAAGCTTGATCTGTACGATGACCTTTTTCATGGGCGCGCGGTTCTCCGGAGCGGCGAGTTCTGCCTCAGGGCACGAAAAATGCAACCTGATTTCCGTGAAATCTCGATCCCTTATGGAAATCGACCTTTTGGGGGCTATTGGGGGCGTCCAGGTGGGTCAACTGGCGAGCGCCCCCGCAGGGAGCGAGCGAGGAGGAAAGCCGCCAGATGGCCCGCCTGGGCGCCCCCAATCAGTTGGTTTTTTCGACCTGGATATAGTCCAGCTCGAGGGGGGTGGACCGGCCGAAGATCGACACCAAAACGCGGACTTTGTGTTTCTCCTGGTTCACTTCTTCGATGGTGCCGGTGAAGTTCGCGAAGGCACCGTCGGTGACACGGACGTGGTCGCCCTTCTCGAACTCCACGCGTGGTTTCGGCTTGGCTGCGCCCTCCTCCACCTGCTGCTCGATCGCGGCGATCTCGCGCTCAGGAACCGGAGAGGGGTGGCGCCCCCCGACGAAGCCGTTGACCTTGGGGGTGTCTTTGATGAGGTACCAGGTCTCGTCGCTGAGATCCATCTGCACGAAGATGTACCCCGGGTAGAAGTTGCGGGTGCTCACACGACGCTGCCCGCCACGGCTTTCCTGCACGTTTTCCTTCGGGATCAGGATGTTCCCGAAGCGAGACTCCATCCCGGCCTGCTTGATTCGCTCTTCGAGCGAGAGCTTCACCTTGTTTTCGTAGCCGGAGTAGGCTTGAACCACGTACCACTTCATCACGATCACACGTTGTAGATCAGGTCTGTAATTTGCGACCAGATCGTATCGAACACCCCAAGAATCACAGCCGCAATCGCCGAGACGATCAAGACGACGACAGTCTGCGCCCAAGTCTCCTTGCGCGTAGGCCAGGTAACGTTCGAAAGCTCGACGCACACCCCGGTGACAAAGTCGTGAATCCTCGGCGACCGATAGGTCACTACGGCGGCGATCAACGAAACGAGGCCCGCGCCCAGGGCGATGGCCGTGCCGTTCGGCTCCGGCACCGCGTCCACGGTGTCCGCAAGAAGGGTCCAAATCGCGGTTGAGCTCTTGATCAGAAACCAAGCCAGCGTGATCGCGATGCCAAAGTACGAAAACTGCACCCAGCGCTCGACACCGAGCGTCCCGGTTGGTCTCGCCTTTTCTTGTTCTTTCGTGATCGCCATTGTCTTTCCTCGCGGCAGGCCAGGAGGGATTCGAACCCACAACCCGCGGATTTGGAATCCGCTGCTCTACCAATTGGAGCTACTGGCCTTCGGAGACAGTGTGGGGGCGGTAGGGCGGGACAGACCCACCGGCCATCATCTCTTGGGCCACTGCCCATTTGTTCTTTCGTTCTATTTCGATTCCTTGTGTTCCGTGTGTCGGTTGCAGTTACGACAAAATTTTCTCAACGCAAGCCGCTCCTGCGGACCAATTTTCTTGGCCTTTGTGGTCTGATAGTTGCGCGCGCCGCATTCCTCGCAGACGAGCGCAAGCTTAATCCTCTTATCACTCAATGATCTTGGAGATGACGCCGGCACCGATGGTGCGGCCGCCTTCACGAATCGCGAAGCGCTGCTTCTCTTCCATCGCAGCCGGGGTGATGAGATCCACCT
>JAPUKT010000453.1 GCA_027295555.1 Deltaproteobacteria bacterium | reverse complement strand
CTCGTAGGTCTGGCCGATCAACTTGTCGAGGTTGCGAACCGGCCTCAGGTCCACCTGTGAGCCCGGCAAGAACGCCTTGACGCCGCCGCGGATCGACACCTGGAGGCCGCCCTTGACGCGCGCCGTGATGGTTCCCTCGATCAGTTCATCGCGCTCGCAGGCGTCGCTGATCTCGTCCCAGACCTTGAGTTTGTCGGCTTTTTCCTTGGAGAGGGATACCAGCCCCTGGTCGTTCTCCTTGGACTCGATCAGGACGTCGACGCGATCGCCGGCGGTCGCCGAGATGTTGCCTTCGGCGTTGATGAACTCGTGAAGCGAGATGAGGCCCTCGGATTTGTAGCCGATGTCGACGACGACGGAGTCTTTGCTGACTTTGAGGATCGTCCCGGAGACGATGTCGCCTTCGCGGAGTTGGTCTGTGCGGGTTGCCGAGGCTTCGAAAAGAGCGGCGAAGCTCTCGGGTTCGGGGTTTTGAATTTCTGTGGTTTCCTTCATTTATGAATCGTTGCTTCCGGAGCTATCAAGACCGCCCGGCACACGAAGCCGTACTTCCGGAGACCCCCCCGAAATGCAGGGGAGTGCGTGGGTAGCAGGGGAGTTAAGGGGTGTCAATTGCAGGCACGGACCAGCTCGAGGGCGTGCTGGACGACCGCTTCGAGGTCCAAGCTGGTGCTGTCGAGGATGACCGCATCCTCTGCCGGCCTCAGCGGCGCGATCGGGCGCGTCGAATCCGCTTTGTCGCGCGCGCGAATCTGAGCGAGGATCTGATCCTGATCCGCAGTCATTCCGCGGTCTTGCAGGTCCTGCGCCCGCCGACGCGCGCGTTCCTCTGCCGACGCCGTCAAGAACAGCTTCACCTCGGCATCAGGGAAGACGATCGTTCCGATGTCCCTGCCCTCGAGGACGACGCCCCCGTCGCGACCGAGCGACCGTTGGATGCCGAGGAGCGCACGTCTCACTCCGGGGTACGCGCTGACTTGGCTAGCCGCCGCCGAGATTTCCGGCGTGCGAATCTCGTCGGCTCGATCCACCCCGTCGATCCAGAGCCGCGGGGTCCCATCGGCTTCGGACTCGAACCTGAGCTGGAGCTCGCCGCTCAGCTGGACGGTGGCCCCCTCATCGTCCCATGAGATCCCGCGGTCCCGCGCGGCAAGCGCAACCCCTCGGTAGAGCGCACCGGTGTCCACCAGGATGTAGTCAAGGCGTTGAGCGAGAACACGCGCGGTGGTGCTCTTGCCGACGCCGGCCGGGCCGTCGATTGCGATGACTGGGCGTGCGCGACTCACGAAGCCTCCTCCTCGATGGGCGCGCCAAGGGAACGCATGAGCGAGACGAACCCAGGAAAGCTCGTGTCGACTGCCCCGGCGCCCTCGATGATCGATTCTCCCTCCGCCATGAAGCCGAGCAAAGCACTGGCCATGACGATGCGGTGATCGCCACGACTTTCGATGTGAGCGGCGCGGAGGGGCTTGCCGCCAGTGATGATCAGGCCGTCCGGCAGCTCTTCGCACGGAACCCCGAATGCATCGAGAACCTTCGCCATCGTTGCGATGCGGTCGCTCTCTTTGACGCGAAGCTCGGCCGCATCCCTGATCTCCGTGACGCCGTTGGCGACCGCAGCAAGCGCGCAGACCGCGGGGATCTCGTCGATCATACGAACGATCAGCTCACCCCCGGCCACGGCGCCGCGTGTCGAGCCGTGCGTGATCGTGATTTCGGCCATCGGCTCGTCTCCGGCGCCATGACCACTCGGCCGGTGCGCGACATTTGCTCCGATGAGCCGTAGCCAGTCGAAGATGCCCGTGCGAGTGGGATTGACGCAGACGTCTTCGACGCTCACCTGGCTGTCCGCGACCATCGCAGCGGCGACGATGGGAAACGTGGCGCTCGAGGGGTCGCCGGGCACGTGCCACTCGAACGGGTCCCAGCCGCCTGCCCATTCGGCGGTAGGGTCGAGGACTACCGATGAGCCCGCCGTCTCGAGCGGAACGCCGAGGGCGAGCATCATACGTTCGGTGTGATCACGGGAGAGCACCGGTTCTTGGACGGCCGTAACGCCGTTCGCGTAGAGGCCGCTCAAGAGCAGGGCGCTTTTAACCTGCGCGCTCGCGACCGGCATGTCGTACTCGATCCCGCGCAAGGATTCGCCTTCGACCAGCGGGGCGATCGAGATCGGCGGGTAAAGCTCGTCGGCCTTGGCGCCGGACGTGCCCGCGATGTGGGCGCCGCGTGCCCGCAGTGGCCCGATGATGCGCCCCATCGGTCGCCGCGTGAGCGATTCGTCTCCAACCAAGCGCGCGCCAAACCCCTGTCCACTCAACAGGCCGGAGAGAAGCCGCATCGTCGTTCCCGAATTGCCACAATCGAGGACGGTGGTGGGCATGCGAAGGCCACGGAGCCCGACCCCATGGACTTCGGTGGCTTCCGAGCCAGTCTCGATCGCGACCCCCATCGCGCGGAAGGCACCGGCCGTGGCTCTGTTATCCAGGCCTTCGGAAAGCCCGGTGATGTGGGACCTGCCTCGCCCGAGCGCGCCGAAAATCAGGCTGCGGTGACCGATCGATTTGTCGCCCGGGACGCGTACCGATCCCCGCAAGGGTCCGGAGCGTTGCACTCGATAGCGTTTGCCGGTGCTAGACACGCGACTCCCTTAGCACGCGTTCGAGGGATTCGAGAAAACGCGTGTTCTCCTCGGGTCGCCCCACCGTGACGCGAATCCACGACTCGAGCGGCGGAGACATCGGGCGCACGATCACCCCCTCGTGAAGGAGCGCTTCGTAGACCGCCCTGCCCGCCTTCGGCATCTTCAAGAGAAGGAAGTTCGCCTGGCTCGGGGCGACCTCGAATCCGCGCTCCTTCAACGCGCCGCCGAGCTTGGCGCGGTCTCGTACGCACGCTTCGACGGTCGCGGCGAGATGTTCTTGGTCGCTCAGCGCAAGCCGCGCCGCGTGCTGCCCGATCGTGCCGACGTTGAAGGGTGCGCGGAGTCGGTTGAGCGCAAGCACGAGCTCGGGCGTGCCGATGACGTAACCCACCCGAAGCGCGGCAAGGCCGTAGGCCTTGGAAAAGGTTCGAAGGATGGCGAGCCGTTCGCGCGTGTCGCGGAGCTGGGTGGCGGGTCGAAAATCAGATGCGTCGGCGTATTCCAAATACGCTTCGTCGATTGCGACGAGGACGTGCTCGGGGACCGAGGTCAGCAATCGCTTCAGCTCCGCGGCGGGGATGTAGCTCCCGGTGGGATTGTTGGGATTCGATACGAAGAGGATCTTGGTCTTTGGCGTCACCGCTTCGAGAAGGTCGTCGACGTTCCAATGGAGGTTGTCTCGGAGCGAGACGGCGGTGTACCTGAGCTCCTGGGCGATCGAGCCGATGCGGTAACACGGAAACGAAGGATGACCGAACACCGCGTGCTCGTCTCGGCTCGCGCACACGCGACACAGCAAGTCGATGAGCTCGTTTGAGCCATTGCCAAGGGTGATGTGGTCTGCCGGGATCGAATGATGCGCCGCTAACGCTTCGCGAAGATCGTGCCCCCTCGGATCCGGATACCGATGTAGCTGGAAGTGGGCGCCCGACAGCGCCTCCAAGACCCTCGGCGATGGTCCGTACGGATTCTCGTTGGAGGCAAGCTTGACGATCTCCTCGATTCCGAGCTCGCGCTTGAGCTCGTCTTCGGGCTTGCCCGGCTCGTAGGCGGTCAGCGCCAGGATGTGTGGGGCGACGAGGTTGCTCATTGTGATCGGTCAGCTGAGATCCGCACACTAACTTGGTCTCGGATAGCTGCCGATAACCTTGGTATAGCGAGCGATGCGACGCAGTTCCTCGACCGCGGTCAGGATGTCGCGGTCCGTAATGTGCCCGTCCATCTCGAGGAAGAAGACATGGCGCCACTGGGTGCCCGTCGACGGCCTCGATTCGATGCGCGTGAGGTTGATCTTGCGGTCGGCCAACGGTTGGAGCGCTCTGTGGAGCGCCCCGGGCTCGTCACCGGGGGCCATCGCGAGAACCGTACGGTCCTTACCTGTACGCGACGGCAGACGGTTCCCGACGATGCCGAAGCGCGTGCACGCGCTCGAGTCGTCCTCGACGTGGTCGTCGATGAGCTGAAGTCCGTGGAGCTCGCGCAATAGGTCGGAGCCCACCGCGGCGGCTTGATCGTCGCCCAACGCGAAGTGCGCGGCTGCTTCACCGGATTGCACGTCGACCAAGATCGCATCCGGGTAACGAGATCGAAGCTGGTGGTCGCAGGCCGCCATGGCAGGCGCCGCTCCGTAGATCTTGACGACTTGGGCAGGGTCACCGGATTGAGAGAGAAGTTGATATCTGAGGGGCGCGCTCCGCTCCGCGCAAAGTTTGGCGCCGGTCGCGACGAGGCCCTTTAGCGTCGCGGTGATCGCGCCGTCGGTCGAGGTCTCGAGCGGAACCACACCGAAGGTTGCGTGCCCGTGCAACACAGCTTCGAGAACCTCGGAGACCGACTCGGCGGGTCGAAAGCTTGGTGCGTGCCCGAAGTACTCAAGCGCCGCAGCGTGCGCCATTCCACCAGGAGATCCGAAATACGCGACGACGTCGCTCGCGATGAGCTCCGTGCACGCCGAGAGCACCTCGCGAAACACCGGTTCGATGCTCGCCGCAGGAAACTCGTCCGCGAGCGCGCGCGCGGCGTCGATGACGGTTGCCTTCTTCGGTAGTTGGAGCGGCTCGTCGCCTGCCTCGGAGCGCAACACGTTGTATTCCTGGATCGCCTTCGCACGTGCATTGAGCGCCGCGACGATTTGGCGGTCGGCGTCCTCGAGTGCGCTGGCGATTCGATGAAGCCGATGATTCATGGTGGTGATGGTATCAGTAGCCCCTGCTAGCGTATACCGTCGACAGCCGGAATCGTTAGGGCTCGGTTCCTGATCGAGCCCCTAGTCGTCTTCGCGGTGTGCAAGGTCGCGAAGGCGTGCGAGTGTGACGAGCGCGTCGACCGGAGTCATTCGTTCGACGTCGAGCGCTTCCAGAGTCGCCTCCACCGCGGACCGCGGCGGAGGACCGCCGTCGAACAGCGCGAACTGTGACGCCCCTTTCCCGGCCGTGGATTCGTGCAGCGCCTCGAGCTCCCGGAGCTTCGTTTTCGCGCGCGCCAAAACGACTGGCGGGACCCCAGCGAGCCTAGCAACTGCCAGGCCATAACTTCGGTTCGAACCGCCCGACACCAGGCGATGCAGGAAGATCATCCTGTCATCATGCTCTTTTGCCGCAACGTTGTAGTTGGCAGCGTTTGAAGCACGATCTGCGAGCTCACAAAGCTCGTGATAGTGCGTGGCGAAGATCGCACGACACTGGACGACATCGTGCAGGTGCTCGGCGACCGCCCAGGCGATTGCAAGCCCGTCGTAGGTGCTCGTCCCCCGGCCGATTTCGTCCAGAATGACGAAGGAGCGGTTGGTGGCGCCACGCAGGATCGCGGACGCCTCCATCATCTCGACCATGAAGGTGCTTTGGCCCCGTGCGAGATGGTCACTCGCCCCAACGCGGGTGTAAACGCGATCGACGATCCCGATTCGAGCGCTCGTCGCCGCCACGAACCCCCCCGCCTGGGCCATGATCACCGCCAGGGCCGCTTGCCGCATGGCTGTGGATTTGCCGGACATGTTTGGTCCGGTGAGCAGCATGAACCGGGTCGCTTCCGGGTCGAGCTCGATCGTGTTGGGCACGAATCCGTCTTTCGCCGCGTAGCATTCGACCGTCGGATGCCGGCTGTCCTCGAGCAATAGTATTCGGCTGCCATCGACCGAGGGTCGAACGTATGCTCGCGCATGCGCCACCTCCGCAAGCGCGGCACTGACGTCGATGGCGGCTATCGCCCGCGCCAGTCGATGAAGCCGCGGGGCGTGCTGCCCTATCGACTGCCGGAGCTCGATGAACGCCGCGGCCTCGAGCGCACGCGCTCTTTCGTCGGCGTGGAGGATCCGATCTTGGAGCTCCGCGAGCTCGGCGGTGATGAACCGCTCTCCGTTTGCGATCGTTTGCTTGCGGACGTAGTCGTCTGGCACCGCGTCGAGCTTGGATTTGGTGATCTCGATGTAGTAGCCGAAGACTTTGGTGAACTTGATCTTGAGCGATCCGATGCCCGTGCGCTCGCGTTCCCGCCGTTCGAGATCGAGAACGATGTCTTTACTGGTGGTGGAGAGCTCCCGCAGTCGGTCGAGCTCTTCGAGGTGACCGTCGCGAAAGATCCCGCCCTGTCGATCGACCACCGGTGGCTCGGGCACGAGCGCATTGTCGAGGAGCGCAAGCAGGTCACCGCAAACGTCTTCGGGCTGCAAGGCGGCGCGCACATCGTCCAGCGCGTTTTCCGGCCGGTTCGCGAGTTGCGCTCGCAGTATCGAGGCGCCGCGAAGGCCGTTTCGGATGATCCCGAGGTCACGCGGCGTGGCCAATCCCACCGCTGTGCGAACGGCGAGCCTCTCGAGGTCGCCGATCCCGCTCATCGTGGCGCGCGCCTCGTCTCGAAAGCGCCGATCCGAGACGAATATCTCAACCGCGTCGTGTCGACGACGAATCCGGTCCACGTCGGTGAGGGGCTCGAGCAGGCGACTTCGAAGGGTACGAGCGCCCATGGGAGTCTTGGTTTCATCCAGGAGATCCAAGAGGGAGCCCCGGCGCTCCCCATCGGTTGTCCGAAGGAGCTCCAAGTTGCGTACGGCCGCGTCATCCAACACCAGGCGCTGTCCGGCCGCGTAGAGCGTCGTGCGATGGATTCGAAAATCCATCTGATGAGTGCGCGCGTACTCGAGGGCCAAGCAGGCGGCGCGGGCGGCAGCCTCCTCGGCGATGAGCGCGGCGGCTTCTTCTTCGGGCAACAGCTCCTGCAACACCTCGAGATTCTCGGCGCCCTCGAAGTTTCGGAGTGCTGCGTGCGGAAGGCTTTCGCGACAGAGCGCTTCGAGTTGGGGATCGCCACTCTCGACGACGACCTCGGCCGGATCCAATCGCACGAGCTCGCCCACGAGCTGGGGACCGACTTCGATGACGCACGCGCGGAGCGCGCCGGTGGAGACTTCGAGCGCAGCCACGCCCCCGCCGCTCGTCACCGCGACCAGGAAGTTCTCGGCTTTCGCATCGAGAGCGTCGGGCTCGAGGCAGAGCCCCGGGGTCACGACTCGAACGACCTCACGTGGAACCACCCCCTTCACGGTCGAGGGGTCGGCCATCTGCTCGCAAATCGCGACTTTCTCTCCATGGCGCAGGAGCGTGGCCAAGTACCCGGCGGCGGCGTGATGCGGCACGCCGGCCATCGGGATCTTGTTCCCGTCCGGGTCGGTACCCCGAGAGGTCAGCGCGATGTCGAGGATGCCCGTCGCGCGAACCGCGTCGTCGTAGAACATCTCGTAGAAGTCGCCGAGCCGAAAGAAGACGATCGCATCGGGATGTTGCCCCTTGGCCCGCAGGAATTGCTGCATGACCGGGGTGTGGTCCTTCTTTCGCGCCCTCCCCCGCACACCCATAGCCTCAGGTCTACTGAAAAGTCTGGAGGGTGGAAAGGGGGTCGAAGATGATTTGCCGGACGCCGCCCTGCAGATCGACGAAGTAGAGCTGGTCGAAGGCGTCGGAGAACAACATCGACGAGGGCAACGAAGACAGTCCAATGCTCGTATCGAGGAGCAAGACCCCGAACCCGTTGAAGATGTTGAAGGTGAGGATGGCGACGGTGGAGTCGGTGGGCTGGACCTCAGCGAAGGGCTGGATCTCGAAGCTCACCAGCGGGTTGATGAACTGCACGCCGGGGAACGCTCGGCCGCTTAGCACAGTGTCGACGTCGAGGAGACAGGGATCGTCCCCTGTGCCCTCAATGCATGTGATCGGGCGGCTGTCGTCGAGGATGCATTCGTCGTTCATCTCGTCGGCGACCGTCCGGTGGATGAACCCCGATTCCGTGCCAACGACGGTATAGGCATCCTGGGTGTGGATCTGGTACTCGGTGAACTGGGTGTAGCAGGATTCGACCTCTTCGAGGGTGTAGCGCCCAGGGTCCGGCGACGGGCCGATCTCGAGGTCATCGTCGAAGGCGCGGAAGATCGGGAACCACACTGGGAAATCGTCGATCTCGTCCGGGACGTCCCCGAATTTTTCCTTGCAGAAGTCGTCTTCCCGGGTCTCCGGGGGCAGCTCGCCGGTGATGAGGACACGGTCACCGCCATAGGGGGTGTTTTGGAGGTCTGTGATCGTCACGACGTCCTCGTCGGCGCCCGGCAGCTCGGTGGGCTCGCCCTCGGTCTGCGCCCCGAGCACCCCGACTTGGCAAAACGGCACGTCGCCCGCGAGGAACCAACTGTTACCTTCTTCGGGCGGTCCGTGCATGGGCGAAATGTCCGAGAACAGACCGAGCCCGCCTTCGGACGCGGGGATGAGGCCGCCCCAGCGCGCGTCCCATCGCTGTGAGAAGTTGCTCCAGACCTGCGACGAGGTGCAGATGAGCCCGTCGGTGTCGCCGGGAGGGTCGACGCCGAACACGCTGAACATCGACTCGGGGCATGTGATGAACTCGAGGCCCGGGCCGTCGGAGTTGGAGGCCGCCCCGGTCTCGTCGTCGAGGGTGCCCTGCGATGCGTTGAACACGAGCGCCGGCGTGCCTTGGATCTCGATGAAGGATGACGGCGTTTGCGCCCATCGCCTCCGGTGGCGGCGAATGCTGGCGAACGCGTCAGGCTCGGTCGTGGTGTTGCAGCTGCCACGGTCGCCGCCGCGACACGTGGCGTTGAGGTCGTAGATATCGAGAAAAAAGATCGAGCCGTTCGCAAGGCTCACCGCCAAGAAGACCCCCCGCATGTTCGCGGCGTTCTGCGCGAAGGCGAGCTCGTTGGTCTCGAGGGGCTGACACAGGTCCTCGGGAGGGACGACGAGGTTGCCCTCCTCCGTCGTCAGTTGGTACTCGGGAGCCACGACCTCGATGGCGCGCGCGTTAGAGAACAGCGATCGCACACGGTTGCGCGATTCGACGCCTTCCTCGTTGGCGCGTATCGAGATGCCCGCGAGGACCGGCAACACCGCCCCAAACTTCTTCTCGTCGTCGGACGTTCCAGGAGGATCTTCGGTGTAGTCGATGGCCAAGACGCTGCCGTCGGTTGCGCTGATCGCATAGAGGTAGCGCTGGGTGGCGCTTTGGTTGTCGAACACGAACGATGCCGGGACGAACGGGGTGATGGCGAGGGCGACCGTCGGGGTGTCGGTCACGATGAAGGGGAACTCGTTGTCATCGAACGGCGTCGCGCCGCCCATGCCGCGGAGTCTGAAGCGATGGATGACCGGCTGATTCGCGTCCGCAACGAGCAGGACGTCGTCGTCGAGCGTGTCGATCGTCTGAGCCCGGCCGTAGTCGACGCTCACCGCGATGGGTCTCGGTCCCGTCAGCGGGCCGTCGACGCAGGGTGTTGTGGTTTCAACCGGCTTGATGTCCCGCTCCTCGGGGCCCGTTTCCGGACAGATGCGGTGATAATCCGCCGAGTCCGACGCGGGCGGAGGCACCGGGGTAGTCGCGTTGCAGTCCAAGGTTTCGAGCGGGAGGAGCGTTAGCGTGTCCAGTTCCAGTGCCCCGGTGCTGGGGTCGACGCGGATCTGCGCAACCTTCCCGAGGTCCGGGATGGGCGCGTACAGCCAGCGGTAGATGATCCGGCCCGGCACGACGCCGGTGACCAGACCCTCGTCGTTCCTGACGATGTCAGCGGGAAAGCCGAACTCGTACATGGCCAGATCGGTCGGTCCCGCTTCGAGGCCCACCTCTTGGTCTGCGGGTAGACTCAGGTCCTCGTCGGTGATGAGTATCCTCTCGGTTGAGAACGCCTGGATTGTCTTGGGGCTGAAGCTGCTCACGTAGGTCATCGCGGGATCGAGCGGGGAGATCTGAATGCCGGTGGGTTGCTCCCCGACGCGGAAGGCGGTGAACCCGGGAACCGATCTGTTGGTGTCGAACACCAGGCGGTTCGTGAAGTTGATGGCCGACACCTCGCCGGTTTGAGTCTGCGTCACCGCGCCGAGGCCATTGGGGGTGAACCCGGGCGCCCACTCGGTGTCCTCGAGCTCGCATGCCTCGAGAGGAAGCACCGCGCGGACATCGACGCTGAACGAAGTCGGTTGATCGAGATCCGCGCAAAGGAGCTGAATCTTGCCAGAGCGGTCCAGCGCGGGGAGCACGATTTGCGGTCCGCCGCGATTGCAGGCGCCGATGAGGAGGGCACAGAGGCACCAGGTCGTCCAACGGATCATCGCGGACGCTCCGATACCGGTTGAGGCAATCCGACTAGACCCAACAGCACGGGCGAGCACTCCGTCGAGGTGTCCGTGCCTCCGGTCCCGCCTTCGCCGCCCATGCCACCCGCACCGACTACAGCTCCGGTGCCGCCAGAGCCACCGACACCGCCCATGCCACCGGTACCACCCATGCCACCGGCGCCGCCCATACCACCGGCACCGCCCATACCACCGGCACCGCCCATGCCACCGGCACCGCCCATGCCACCGGTACCACCCGTCCCGGTGCTCGGCACTTCGAGGCATGCGAGGAGCGGGGAGAGGTCGGCGATGCGCAAGACCGACGTGCTGAAGTCCGCGATGTAGATGCGCGCCCGCGGGACGTCGACGACGAATTCGAACGAGCCGCTGATATTCGTGAGCACGGTGATCCCTTGAAAGAGCTCGGCGTCGATCATTTGCACCATGCGTTGGTTGAAGCAGCTGACGAACGCAGTGAGCACGGTCGTCCCACGTGCGGGAAGCTCGACCAGCTTCAAACGTGAGGGGCCGCGACAAGTTTCAATCAACATCCCGGTACGCTCAATTGCAGGGTATGGTCAGCCGTTCCAGTCTTGTTGTGTCACCTCGACATATGTGGGTGGCAGTACTGCTCCTCCTTGTGATCGCCGTTATTAGCACGCTTTCTAGTCATTCTGGCGCGGAACTTAACAGCCCAATCTTCAAATTTGCGAAATGCACTCCGCGTTAAGACCAATGAACCTGGCGGAACGATATCCGCCTTGGTTACCACCTAATTGGGCACAAAGTCCAAGCCGTTCAGTTGCAGGC
>JAPUKT010000452.1 GCA_027295555.1 Deltaproteobacteria bacterium | reverse complement strand
ATCGAAGATCGGGTCGAAGTCGCCGATGCCGAGGACGACTGGGAAGAGGCCGAAGACCTCCGTGCCCGCGCATTGATCATGTACGAGCGTGCCTGGGATCTCTCGAAGCACCTGTTGCGCCTGAGGGACAACAGTTTCAACGAAGCCCTCTCGCTCGGCCCGGACGGGCTCAAGATCTGGCTCGAGGCGGTACTGACCAAGCCCGAGGACGCGGCGCTGGCCTTTTGGGCGGGGGCTTCGCTCGGCGCGCGCATCAACATGGGCATGGAAGACATGGATACCGTGGCGGACCTCCCGCTCGCCAAGGTGATTCTCGCCCACTCCGTCGAGCTCGACCCCAACTGGCTCTTCATGACCCCCATGATGACCCTCGGCGTCCTGGCGGCCTCGGAGTTTCCGCCCGACATGGACCGCGCGAAAACCATCTTCGACGAGGTCTTGGAGGGCACGGAGCGACGTAATTTGATAGTCCAACTGAATATGGCGAGGTTCTACGCCGTTAACAAGGGTGACTCCAAGCTCTTCAGGGAGTTGCTTACCGAAGTGCTCGATGCCGGGGATGTGCTACCTGAAGCACGGCTGACCAACGTCATCGCGAAGCGTCGAGCCCAGCGGTACCTAGACCGAATCGAATTTTTCTTTAGTGACCTCAGCGAGTAAGCGCATGTTCAAAATGAAGACCCTGTTCGTGGCGATCCTGGCCACCGGCGCTTTCCTGTTGCCTGGTACCGTGTCGGTCCCAAGCGCCAACGCCGAGGGCGCGACGGTGATCCGTTTCGCCTCTCTTGCTCCATCCGGTTCGGCATTCATGAAAGTCATGAAAGCGTGGAACCGAAGCCTGAAGAAGCAGACGGAGAACCGCGTTGAGCTCCGCTTCTACTCGGGCGGTAGCCAGGGCGACGAGCGCGACTTCATCCGCAAGGTGCGCGCAGGGCAGATGGACGCGGCGGGGGTGTCGACGACCGGGCTCGGCATGGTAGCGCGGCCGGTGCTGGTGCTTACGGCGCCCGGGTTGATCACCGAGTACGATCAGCTCGAGCGCGCCCGCACGCAGCTCAACGACAGATTTGCGAAGATGTTCGACGACGCGGGCTTCAAGCTTCTTGCGTGGGGCGAGGCAGGCAAGAACCGCATCTTCTCGGTCAACGAGTTTGCGAAGCCCTCCGACCTCAAGTCCGGCCGCCCGTGGGCCTGGAAGGACGACCCGGTGTTTGCGGAGTTCGTCAGCGTCATTGGAGCCAATCCCGTTCGATTGGGCCTTCCCGAGGTCTACCCCGGCCTTCAGACCCGGATGGTCGATATCGTTCCGGCCTCCGCCATCGCGGCGGTTGCGCTCCAGTGGTACACGCGCCTCAATTACCTGGCCAAGGACAACTTCGGGATCATCGTCGGCGGCTCGATCATCAAGCAGGAGAAGTTCGACGAGCTTTCGAAGGCCGACCAGCAAATGTTGATCGACACCAGCGAAAGAGCTGCGCGTGCCCTAGACACAATCGTGCGTCGGGACGACGATCGCGCCTACAAGTCCTTGGTGAGTCGAGGAATGATCGAGGTCGACACGTCGGCCTACAAGGCCGAGTGGGACGCGGTCGCCGCGAAGACGCGCCAGAATCTGACTGGGCGTGTTTACAGCAAGAGCCTGCTCAACGCCGTGGAAAAGATCGTTGCCGGCAAGTAGGTCATGCTCATCGCCTTGAACACGCTCGTTTCGGCGCTGGTCATCGGTGTCGCGGCGTGGCTTTCGAGGCGATATCCGAATACGGTCGGGTTCCTCGTCGCGTTGCCGTTGGCGACGATGCTGGTCCTCCCGCTTGCCTATCTTCAGCACCGCGATGCGGCGAGCGTGTTCGACATGGCGCGCAGCATCCTGGTGGCGCTGCCGATCACGCTCCTTTTCTTCATCCCGTTCTTGCTGCGGGACCGCTTTTCATTTTGGGGGGCGTATGCGCTTGGCTGCGCCCTTCTGCCAACCGGATATTTCGTGCACCGTGCCGTGATGCGTGCGTTTAGCTAGACCGTCTAGAGGTACGCTCCTCCATGAACGTCGATCGTCTCGCCGGTGAAGTAATCACAATCGAAGATGAACTTCACCGTGCGCCAGATGTCCTCGGGCTGTGCCATCCGGCCTAGCGGAATGGACGCCTTGAGCATGTCCAGGGCCTTTGGGTTCATCCCGGCGGTCATCGGCGTCTCTACGGCGCCGGGGGCGACGGCGGCCACGCGAATGCCGTACGGGGAAAACTCTTTCATCCACGTTCGCGTGTTGGCGGCCAACGCGGCCTTGGCCGAAACGTAGTTCGTCTGGCCTCGGTTTCCGTGGCGGGCGACCGACGAGATGTTCACGATCACGCCCTGCGCGCCGTGCCCGATCATGTGGGCCACCACCTCCTGCACCATCAGGACCGCCCCCGTGAGGTTGATGGCGATCACGGCGTCCCAGTCCTCTCGCGACATCCGGCGAATCTCTCCCGTCCTTCGGCTCTTTCCGACCCAGAGCGCATCGCGGATGATCCCGGCGTTGTTGATCAATGCGTTGAGACCACCCATGTGCTCGGCCGCCCAGGGCACGAAGCTCGCGATGTCGTCCTGGTCGGCGACATCGAGGCGACGTCGGTGGATCCCATTGGGGAGCGCGTCGAGGGCCTCCTCGTTGACGTCGCCTACCGCAACTTGGGCCCCCGCTTCGTGCAGGCGTTTGGCGAAGTGCTCTCCGAGACCAGAGGCGCCGCCGGTGATGATGACTTTGAGTTGGTCAAGCTCCATAGCAACGCTTCCTAGCAGCTAGAAAGTGCCGCTCAATCCGAGCCCGAAGCCGTGGCGCGCTAGGGCCACCAAGGACGACGTGCTAGCGTCGGCCGTCGATGGGACGTTTCCTCGTACGCTTGTTGATCGTTCTTGTCCTGGTCGTTGTCGTGCTCGCGGCGGTGCTGCACGTTCGCTACGGTGGGGGCGAGCCCTATCCTGATCTGAGTGGAACGCCGATCTTCGACGAGAGTGCCCTCGAGATCGTCGTCACGAGCTCCGAGCCGATCGGCAACCTCGCGGTCGCAGCCGACGGACGCGTGTTCTACACGATCCATCCCGAGAGTCGTCCGACGGGGGCCAAGCTCCTCGAGTGGGTGGATGGCGCGCCGAAGGCGTTTCCGAATGAAGCCGCACAGGCGTTCTTCGAAACGCCATTGGGCGTCGTCGTCGATCGTCAGAATCGACTCTGGACGATCGACCACGCCAACCACGGGACCGGCCAGGCGCGGTTGCTGGCGTTCGACCTAGCGACCGGCGCCGTGGTGCACGAGCACGTGTTCGATCCATCGGTAGGGCAGCTGGGATCGTTTCTGCAAGACCTGCAGGTGGACTCGAGCGGAAAGCACGTCTTCATTGCGGATGTGAGCTTCTGGCGAAAGAATCCGGGGTTGATCGTGTATGACGTCGAGCGCGGCAAAGCGCGACGCGTGTTGAATAGCGATCCTTCGGTGTCGGCCCAAGATTGGCTGATCCGAAACCCAACCAAAGACATGAAGTTCTTTGGCGGCCTCGTGGTGCTCACGCCGGGCGTCGACGGCATCGCCATCGATCGCGGCGACGAATGGCTGTACTACGGCGCGATGACGCACGACACGATGTACCGGGTCAAGGTGGAGGACTTGCTCGACACCTCGCTGAGCGACGGGGCGCTGGCGGCGCGGGTCGAGGCCGTCGGTACGAAGCCGCTCAACGATGGGCTCAGCACCGACAACGAGGGCAATCTGTTAATCACGGATGTCGAGCACG
>JAPUKT010000451.1 GCA_027295555.1 Deltaproteobacteria bacterium | reverse complement strand
CGGACCTTCCCGCTCGAGGATGCGAAATCCGCCCTTGCGGCGCTCGGTTCGCGTAAGACGACCGGCAAGATCGTGCTGGTGCCTTAACGCGTCTAAAGTTCTCTGCCCCCCGTAGACGTCTCCGTAGACGTAGTCGTACTCGTAGACGTCTTCGTGCTCGTACTCGTGCGCGGATCGGGCAAGTCGTGCACGAGCACGAGCACGACTACGAAGACGAGCACGAAGACCTAGCCCTGCTTGTGGGTGCGCCCGTCGAGCGCGCTCGCGCAGCGATCGATGACAGCTTCCGCAATGCCGGGGTGTGCACCTAAGGGTTCGGCAATGACGTACTTCGTGCTTGGGTGAGACGCCGCGGCCGCGGCGATCAAGCGCGGGAGATCTTCGGCGACGTGTCTGCCGGGAGCCAGCATGAAGGGATGCGCGACCACGATCGTCGCGCCCTGTTCGACGCATCGCGCGAAGCCGCACTCGATCGTCGGTTCGGCAAGCTCCATGTGGGCGATCTCGACGATGCGATCGGTATCCACTCGGGCCCTCACCATCTCCGCAACTTGCTCAACCAGCTGGTTGGCCTCGGCGCGTCGGCTGCCATGGTCGATCAACAAGATCGCGCACTCGTCTTCGTTCATGCACGAGATCTGGAACTGCGATGCTCGTGTGTCAAGAACCGCCAAGCTTCGGTTGCGACTCGATGGCCTGCGCAAGCGCGCGTTTGACCGAGCCGACGTAGCCAGCGCCAAACAGATTCACGTGCACGAGCAGCGGGTAGAGTTGATAGAGAGGAATGCGCTCTTCGGCCCCAGGCGCGAGCGGCCATGCTTCCTCGTAGGCCGAAAATACACGCGAGCTGAAGCCACCGAAGAGTCGCATCATCGCGAGGTCGACTTCGCGATGTCCACCATAGACTGCGGGATCGATGAGGCATGGGCGTCCCCCGTCATCCACGTGCAGGTTCCCACCCCAGAGGTCCCCGTGTAGTCGAGAGGGCGGCTCTGCCGGCCCAACCCGGTCAGGAAGCACTCGTTGTAGCGCGTCGAATTGTCGTTGGGCTCCGGAGTCGATCAAGCCACGGTCGGTCGCCAGCCGCAGCTGGGCCTCGAGGCGTTCGCGCCAGTAGAACGAGGCCCAATCGCCCGACTGGGTGTTACTCTGCGGAAGTCTCCCGATGAAGTTGTCGCGATCGAGCCCGAACGACGGAGCTCCGCGCGCGTGCAATGCGGCGAGCGCGGACCCGAGCCCCTCGTCGAAGTCGGGCACTCGCTTGGCTGGCGTGAGGAGCTCGAGGGCGAGATACGCAGGACGGTCGTCGGAAAACGCGAGCACGTTGGGCACCCGCACGGCCTCGGCTTCCTTCAACCAGCGAAGCCCGTGTGCTTCCGCCTCGAACATCCCGCCCGGAGGGTTCGGATGCGTCTTGACGAAGAGCCTGTCACCGTTTCGCAGCGCAACTTCGAACGCGTCGTTGATGTCCCCGCCGCTGAGCGGCCGTGTGCTCTGCACCGCGGTGCCTAAGCGTTGCTCGAGTGCCGCGCGAAGGCTCGGGGTCATAGCCGATGGTTTTCCCGAATGTGGTTCAGCAACCCCCGACACGCTGCATCGCAGATGTCGAGCACCCTCTCGAAACCGTCCCCCTCTCCGTAGTATGGGTCGGGCACGTCTGCATCGCGTGGCCCGCCGGGATCGAAGTTTCGAAAGAGCAAGACCTTTCGTTGGCTGCTCTCGTCGGGTGCGAGGCGAAGCAAATCGTGGCGGTTGTTTCGATCCATGGCCACGATGTAGTCGAAGCGCGCGAAGCTTTTCGGGGCGAAACGTTGGGCTCGGCCGTTCAAGTCCAGGCCCCGGCGCTTTCCGGCGGCTCTTGCGCGCCGGTCTGGTGGCTCGCCCACGTGCCAGTCTCCGGTGCCCGCGCTGTCGATCTCGATCGCGTCGGACAAACCTTCGGTCTGGAGCAGGTGACGCATCGTGGCCTCCGCCGTCGGGGAGCGGCAGATGTTGCCGAGACAAACGAAGCAAACGCGGACCGGCATGACTAGGTCGAGCCGTACCGCTGCACCCTTCGATGTCAAGGTCCTGGGGACGTGTTAGAGTGATTTTATGGACGTCGTTTTGGCCCCCGATATCTACGTGAACGCCTCGGTTTCTCTCGGCTCGCCACCTGAGCATGTCGTTCGTCGAGCCCTCGGAGGGCCCGCTCGTGCGAAGGCCTCTGCGTGGGTTTTAGAACGGGTCGAATCGATGCTCCACGCGCTTCCCGAGTTCAAAGACGACGCTGTCGCTGAACAGATGACCGCCATCCGAGGTCTGGTGGAGGTCGTCGAAACCGACGAGTTCTTCATCGAGGATTGGGTCCAGGCGCTAGTCGCGCTGGCCAAGGCGGCGGGCGTGAGCCGCGTGCTGACCGACCATCCCGATCTCTTGGCGACTGGGGCCCGTCAGGACGTCGAGTTCGTCGCCTCGGATAGCTGGCTGGTGGAGCAGGCGGCCCCACCGCCGCCGCCCCGGCTGTGACACCACAGTCGCCCCGGCTGTGACACCACAGTCGCCCCGGCTGTGACACCACCGCCCC
>JAPUKT010000450.1 GCA_027295555.1 Deltaproteobacteria bacterium | reverse complement strand
GCTGCGCGCTCGGGTACGAAACGACGTGACCTCCACCCTATCCGCTAAGGATCTCCTCCGGGAGGTCGATAATCCTGATCGGGCCCTGAAGAATCACCTGGCGTCGAGCGAGGACCGGGACTTGGATGCTCTCGCGCGCGGTATCGCTCTTGCGCGGCGTCGAACTGGTGGAGAGGGAATTTGGTGGGATCGCCTGCTTCGGCCCGCCCGGGTGGTGGTCGCCAAGGCACCCGAGGGCGAAGACAGCCA
Source organism: Deltaproteobacteria bacterium (assembly GCA_027295555.1). GTDB lineage: Bacteria > Myxococcota_A > Polyangia > Polyangiales > Houyiibacteriaceae > SG8-38. The sequence goes on along the minus strand of JAPUKT010000450.1, from coordinate 2,608 downwards.
AGGGGAGCGGGCTCGCGTCACTGAGTCGGGCCTGCCCAAAAAAGAAGGGGTGGCAATACGAATGGCCAAAGTGATCGGAATCGACCTTGGCACCACGAACTCCTGTGTGGTGATCTACGACCAGGATCCCGTCGTCGTTGCCAATTCCGAGGGCGCCCGCACCACTCCGTCGATCATCGCATTCACGAACGCCGGCGAGAAGCTCGTAGGTCAGATCGCCAAGCGACAGGCCGCGACCAACCCCGAGCAAACCATCTACTCCGTGAAGCGCCTGATCGGGCGCAAACGCGATAGCGAAGAAGTCGAACGATTCGCGAAAACCGCACCCTTCGCGATCGAAGCCGCAGAAAACGGCGACGCCCAGGTTCGGTTGAGCGGGCGCGCCTATTCGCCCCAGGCAATCACCGCAATGGTTCTGGCGAAGATGAAGGAAACCGCTTCGGACTTCGCGGGCGAGCACATCACGGACGCCGTCATCACGGTTCCCGCGCACTTCGACGACGCTCAACGGCAGGCCACCAAGGACGCGGGCAAGATCGCCGGCTTGAATGTTCTACGCATCATCAACGAGCCCACCGCAGCGGCGCTCGCCTACGGGATAGGCAACGAATCCGCGAAACGCATAGCCTTCTTGGACCTCGGCGGCGGGATGTTCGATATCTCGATCCTCGACATTTCCGACGGCGTGTTCGCAGTGCGCAGCACAAAGGGCGACCGGTACCTCGGTGGCGAAGACTTCGACATGCGGATCGCGGAGTATCTCATCGACTGCTTCGAGACGGATGAGGGTATCGACCTGCGCCAGGACAAGATGGCGTTCCAGCGCATCAAGGAAGCGTCCGAGCTGGCGAAGAACGAGCTTTCGTCGACCGAGGAGACAGAGATCAACCTCCCATTCATCGCCGTCAACGCAAACGGCCCCCTGCACCTGGCCTACACCCTCGAGCGGGGCGAGCTCGAAACGCTGGTCGAAGACCTCGTCGAGCGCCTCGTTCCGCCCTGTAGAGCTGCGCTCGTCGATGCCAAGACGACGTCGGCGGAAATCGATGAAGTGGTGCTCGTGGGCGGCATGACGCGGATGCCGCTCATCGTGCGCACGGTCGAGAAAATTTTCGGGAGGGCGCCCAGCACGGGCGTGAACCCTGACGAGGTCGTTGCGATCGGCGCCGCGATTCAAGGCGGCGTGCTCACCGGCGAGGTCGACTCCGTCAAGCTTCTGGATGTAACACCGCTCTCCCTCGGCCTCGAGATCCAGGGCGGCCTAACGACGACGTGCATCGCACGAAACACAACGATTCCCGCGCAGATGCGCCGAGTCTTCACCACTACCGCGGACGCCCAGAGCGTGGTGCGCTTCCACGTCGTTCAGGGCGAGCGCGAGATGGCGGCGGACAACATGACGCTCGGGTGTTTCGAGCTGGTTGGCATTTCGTCAGCGGCGCGCGGCGTTCCCCGGATCGAGGTCACCTTTGACATCGACGCCGACGGCGTTGTCAACGTTTCCGCCACGGACCTGGACACCGGTCTAACGCAGGCCATTCAGATCACCACGGGCTCAGTGAAGATGCAGTCGAGGGGCTCGTGAACGAGGCCGAGGCGAACGCGACTTCCGATCGCCAGCGACGGAAGTTCATCGAACTCAAGAACGAGGCCCACGAGCTGGCCTACTCCGCGGAGAAGACCCTCGTGGAGCTCTCGGACGACATCAGCGAAGACGACCGCAAGGCGCTGGAACTCGCCATCAAGTCGACCCGGGATTGCCTGGATTCAGAGGCTTCGTCGTCGTTGCAGCTCGCCGTCGACGTGCTCTCCGGGCTGGCCCGCAAGATGGCATGAGCGAGACTCCCTACGCCGATTCTCGGGGAAGCGACGGGGGGCGAGATGACACGAGCGCGGTTTGCGAGCAGTAGATCATCGGGATTCTGAAGGCGGCTGAGGCGGCCAGGAACGTTCGATCGGAGCGAGGAAGGTGCAGGACTGGACCGGGATCATGGAATTGCCACTTCAATCTGCTGCGGGTTGAGATATTCCGATGAACCAGATTACGGCGCTGACGCAGCTCTGCCACGACATCTTGTTTCGGTTGCTGAACTCCGAACAAAAGTTTCTGATTCCTACGGCAAGCTTTTGGTTGGGGGGAAGCTCATCCTCGAACCAGGACTCTTCGATTTCCCCGGATATCTTGAATTCAGCTACAATTGCTGCGTACTTGTACAAGAGCTCCTTGCCTATCTGCTTTCGATAGTCCTTATATTTGCTCATGATTCTGTATTTCTCACTTCTATCGAGAAAAGCGCCCTCACTCAATCGGTTCACAACGAGGATGTCAGCATATAGGTGGCAGTCCTTCTTTTCCGTGGCCTGCCGGATTGCATTGCAGTAACGCTTCGCCTCTTGTATGAGACACTCCATTCTCAAGGCCAGGTGGGAAGAACGGCAACGACTTTGGGCGATGGCTTGCACGTATTCGTCAGCATTCGTCAATGCTTTTGAATCCGCTTTCAAGATCGCATCCAAAGTATCCTCGAGATACATCTGCAGCCTCGACTCTTCATAAATGCTCGACTGGGCCTCCTCAAGAGAGACCAATGAGAGAAGTGTCGTCAAT
>JAPUKT010000045.1 GCA_027295555.1 Deltaproteobacteria bacterium | reverse complement strand
CCGACCAGGGCTCCGCGCACGCGGAGTGGGGGTACGCCTACCGCGAGGAGGACGGCCTCGGCGGGCACGCTCCCTCCCGCGCGAGCAAGGCCGGCGCGGAGCTGGGGATCGTGCCCGCCGAGGACGTCATCCTCGCGGTAGGCGTACACCCACTCCGCGTTCTCGTAGACCTTGTCGGTCGTGATCATGATGACGATGCAGCCATGTTCGGCCTGGCGAATGGCTTCGAGCACGTTGAGGCTGCCGACGAGGTTGGTCTCCACGGTGCGATGCGGCTCGTCGAAAGCCAGCCGCACGATCGGTTGCGCCGCCAGATGAAAGACATAGTCGGGCCTGACGTCGGCGATCGCCTGTTGCACGCTCTGCAGTGATCGAATGTCAGCTCTGATGTCGCTCTCGGCGCCGAGTCGTCCGCCGAGTCCGAGCTCTTCGAAATGGGAGGGCTTCGTCGGAGGATCGGGCAGAGAGAAGCCGGCGACCTTCGCACCGAGCATGGAGAGCCACTCGCACAACCACGACCCCTTGAAGCCGGTGTGGCCCGTCAGGAGGACGGTCTTGCCCCGGAAAGCCTTGGCAAGGCTCGACGATTCGTCGGATGGCGGCTGCACGAGGTTCATGCTCTTACCGCACTCCTGAGCGCGTTCCCGATCGCGAGCTGCAGCGACCGAATAAAGATAGAATGCACCGCGATCCAAGGATGCGCAGTGAGTGCGCGCCTCAGGTACGCGAATGCGGCCCCGGTCTCCCGGTTGTCGTTCGCGACCATGGCGAGAAAAACCATGCGGCCCGCTTGCATCCGTTTGAGGTAGGGCGCGTAGACTCTGCCAAGATGAGGATCCGATCCGACTTTCTCGAGAAGGTAGTCGATCCGCTCCTCCACAACACGTGTGTCCTGCGACATCATCGTGCGTCCCATGTGTTGCACGATTGCGCTGTTGACCCGCGAGATCCGCTTGAGCGGGTGGTCTGCCGCCACGCGCAGCCAGAAGTCGTAGTCCTCGGAGCCCGTGATAACGGGGTTCGTGTCGAAGCGGTAGGCCGAGTAGATGTCGCGGTGGATGAAGACCCCGATGCACGCGAGAAAATTCCCGAGCGCGATGGCCCTTAGTTGGTTCCGGAGGCTCGGAGCTGGCCAGCTCCTGAAGTGGGTCCCGTCCTCATGTACGCTGTGGTAGAGATTGTGAAAGAACTTCGCACCGCTGTTCGCGGCGAAATCACCTGCTTCGCGAAGATTCTGTGGGTACATGCGATCATCGGAGTCCAGGAACGTCACGAAGTCGGCAGTGGCGTTGCTCATGCCCGTGTTGCGGGAGGCGGCGCGCTCGAGGTTCGTCTCGTGCCGGATGTATCGCAGCTCCGGGTGCGCGGCCGCGAGCGCTTCGACGACGACGGTGGTCTCGTCGGTTGAACAGTTGTCCACGACGATTATCTCTGCGGGAGGCTCGTCCTGATTGAAGACCGTCTCCAGGGTGCCGAGAAGCCGCTGGGCTCGATTATATGTGGGGATGACCACGGCGAACGAGGGACGTTCGATGCCCTGCGTCACAGTGAAGCCTCACGATACAAATGAACGAGCGCGTCCGTCATGGTCGTGACCGCGAACCTGGGCTCTACGTCGCGGCGTCCTTGTTCCACGAGAGCAGCCCGTAGTTCGTGAGAGCCTAGCAGACGAAGGACTGCGTCGGCGATGCGATCCGGAGAGCGATAAGGTACCACGAGCGCGTTGCGTTCGTGCTCGATGAACTCGGTCGCGATACCCGACAGCGTGAACACGCTGGGTACTCCTGCGATTAGGGCCTCGACGTAGGTTTGTCCAAACGCCTCGATTTTGGAGTTCACGGGAGTGTGGACATGGAGCGTGAAGAGCCGATACAGAGCGAACAGGTCTGGTTCGAAAGGAATCTCGCGCACGTTCCTCTTCGGTAGGGAGCGGATCAGGCCGAGGACGTCGGAACTGCCCCGTGCGTTCGCAAATACGAAGACCGCGTCGGGGTAGTGCTCCAGCACGTGGGTAGCTGCAGGGACGATGTCGGCGTGGCCTTTCCAAGCGATGCACCGCGCGATCACCCCGATAACAGGGCGCTTGCCGTTGAGGTCGTAACGGTCCCGCAAACGATCGACACGCTCCTTGGGCACCGAGTCGAAATCCTCGAACCGGAAGCCGTGCCGGACGACCCTGAGCTTCGACCGCGGTACCCGCTCCAAGTCGTGCAGAACGTCGAACACGTTCTGACTGATCGCGACGATGTGCGTGGCTAGGGCGTTGAGGACTCGGTCAATCAGAACCCACTTGGGGGCGTATTCATGGTGGAATGTGGAGTGATGGCGCGTGTAGACCCGCATGGGCACCCCGGTCAGCGTGGCCGCAACGAGCCCCACGATGCAGGCCGGGAGCATGTGTGCGTGCACAATCCGGGGCCGTCGGCTGCGCAGTAGCCGAAGCACCCTGATGGCCGCGGCTGGCAGATCGCGGTATCCGCGGTAGACAACCCGGTCGACCGCGATGCGCCGGCGCATCAATTCGTCCTCGAGATGAGACGGGCCCGCGTTGAGCAGAATGAACCTTAGTTCAAACTCGGATGGGTCTATCAGATCCGCGAGCCATTCGAACGCGACCGCCTTGTCGACCTGGGCAACGATGTAGGTGACCCGCGGGGGCATGGGCATGCGACGCCTGGCAAGACCTATGGTTTAGCCGCCGCGAGCAACCTAGCATGGAAGAGATGGGTGGTCCAACCGCCTTGTGGACCCGAGGGGCGAGCATGTTCGGAGTCCCTGACAATTCGGGTCGGAGCGCTGGTCTCCGCCCGACGTCTGAGCGACTTTGCGCCGCTTCTCCCAACCTCCCTTCGCGCCATTGCGCGACCGGATTGAGCCAGCCATGCGAGTCCTCCTGGCGCCGAGACCGGGAAGCCTGTCGGACCCGGTAGCGAAGGGATCTTGCCCGCGTGTTCGACGTCCTACCGCTCCCCGTCGGGTGGCCCCGAAGCTCCGACTAGGTCCGCTGACGACCGAGCAGCTTGTGAATCAGACCCTTTATTAGCTGAATGTCGGCTAGGGACGGGAGCAGGAAGCGACGATACGGCATGCCACTGGCGTGCTTGAAGTGGACGACGAGGTACAAGGCCATCGCGTTGAATGCGACAGCCCGGCCGACCGCCGCGCCACTGGCACCCATGCGCGGAACAAGCGCGAAGTCGAGCGTAAGCAGGATCGCGAGGCCGATGGAGGCCGACACGACAACCGGCTTCAGTCTCTTGGTTCCCAGAAGGTAGCCGATGATGATATTGGCCAGGCTGAACGGGACGATTCCCCAAAGGAGACGGTTCAAGAGGGGCCCCGATGCCCGGAATTCTTCCCCGAAGGCGAATGCGAAGAGCTGCGACGATACCAGTGCCAGGACCAACGAGCCCACGATCATAGCGAAAAAGAAGAGACGGGTCGCCGACGCGGTCCTGTGGGTGGAGTCCTCCCGCGTGGCTGGATCGGCGACGAAGGAGAGTACGACCAGGCCCACCGTGTTCGGGATCAGAAAGAGCGTCTCCCCGATATTCGATGCCACCGAATAGAGTCCCAAAGACTCGAGCCCCGCGAACTCCTCGACGAACCAATAATCGAGCTTCATCACGGCCCGCATCAGAAAGCCGCTGACCCATGGGAAGAGGCCGAAGGAGACCAGTTTGCCGATCTTTGCCCGTGGGAGAAGAGTGCGACTCCATGACGCCCCGCCGGGCGAAACGAACTTCACGTAAACCCACAGCCCCAGCGAAACATACAGAACCTGATCCGCGGCAAAGGCGAAGTAGTAGTGGTCGACCAACACGACTCTCGCGCCGGA
>JAPUKT010000449.1 GCA_027295555.1 Deltaproteobacteria bacterium | reverse complement strand
CCACCATCCGCTCGAAGTATTCGTTGAGCGCCTCGACCACGATTTGTGGATCTGACGATTCGCTGATGCTGGTGAACCCGCGGATGTCGGCGAAGAGCACCGTGGTCTCTCGGAGCTCTCCACCCTTCTTGATCTCGACCTGGCCAGCGAGAACCTGCTCGGCAATCGCCGGCGAAAGCAGACGACGAAAGCGCTCTCGAGTGATCGCTTCCTGCTCGAGCTTCTTGGCGAAGAGTGTGTTTTGGATGGCGATGGCAGCTTGGCTAGCGACCGTCTCGAACAGCGCCAAGTCGCGCTCGGTGAACGCGTGCGTTGCAAGCTTCGAATCGAGCATGATGACGCCGAGCACGCTTTCGCTGTGAAGCATCGGAACGCACATCGTGGAACGAATCCCCTGCATGATGACCGATTGCGCACTCGCGAAGCGGGCGTCGACAGAGGCGTCATGGGATAGAACGGCCTCTTTTTCGCGGACCGCGGTGTCGAGAACCGTCCTCGAGACGATCACCTCTTGGTTGGGGTCGACGTCCTCCCCGGTGCGGACTGCGACGGGTTCCAAGTGGCCCTGGTCGTTGTTCAGCAGGATCACGCCACGGTCAGCGAGAACCAGTCGAAATGCTACCTCGAGAATCTTGTTGCACAGGGCGACGATGCTCGTGCCGACCTCGATGGCCTGGGTAACCTCGTAGCTCGCGCGGAGCTTCTCATAATCGCGGCGGAGGGACGCGTCGTCTTGAATGAGCTCTTCGGCGAAGAAAGTCTTGTCGGCAAGGATCGTGAGCTTGGCTTGGATCAGCGGGCCGGTGCTGGTGTCGCCGATCTTGAACCGGGTGGTCGACTCGCGGGCGTCGTCGGTCATCAGGCCGTCGAACGTGAGGAGTCCGCCCCGGTCAGGCGGCTCGAACACGATCCGCGTCGACCCAATCGTGATCTCGTCTCCCGGCTGCAGGCGATGCTCCTCGACGCGCTTGCCATTGACGAAGGTGCCGTTCAGTGATCCGAGGTCCTTGAGCACATAGCCGTCGTCGACCAGCTCGATGTGGCAGTGCTCCTTGGACACCACGCGGTCCAACACCTGGTGGGTGTTTCGAGGATGTCGCCCAAGTGAGTTGTGCCGGAAGAGCTGACGATCTTGCCGCCCACTGGGCCCCATGATGCTGATCCGAGCCATCGCCCCAGCATCAGGCTACTCGCGGCTTGTGCGTCCTGCAAAGATGGGGCCAGCGGCCTAGCGGCCTGCGGCCTCAGTTGGTCCCGGCTTCCTTGGTCTTGGTCTCGATGATGTGCTCTTCGACGGCAGACTTCACCGGGCGTGCGAAATACACCTTTTTGTCCGCAATCTCCCGCAGCGCCGTCACGATGGGCCTGTTTTTGCTGTACACGAGAGGCGGCGCGCCCTTGATGAGTTGGCGGGTCCGCCGGGCGGCCAAAACGACCAACGCAAAGCGGTTTTCCTCGTGTTCCAAGCAATCCTCGACGGTGACGCGTGCCATAGGGGCCGGAGCCTAGCAGGGGTCCCCAGCCCGGGCAAATCCGTCCGCGACGACGGGGGCGAAAAACCCATGCAACATCGCTTGACTCGCTAGGCATCCGCATTACCTTGCCGGCCAATCAGCACTCTCAGGCAACGAGTGCTAACGAGCTCACGGGCAACCGAATCGCCCGAAAACGGAGGGATTACATGGCCATTCGTCCACTGCATGACCGGATTCTAGTCAGGCGAGTCAAGGAAGAAGAAAAGACCAAAGGCGGGATCATCATCCCCGATACCGCCAAGGAGAAGCCAATCGAGGCCAAGGTGGTTGCGATTGGGACCGGGCGGATTCTCGATAGTGGAGAGGTTCGACCGCTTGCCGTGAAGAAGGGCGACCTCGTCCTGTTCGGCAAGTACGGGGGTACCGAGGTGAAGATCGATGGTGAAGACCACCTGATCCTCCGCGAAGACGACATCCTAGGGATCATCGAATAGGAGATTGAAAAACATGGCTGCGAAAGAAATCATCTACGATACCGCTGCTCGAGACCGCATTCTCAGGGGCGTCAATGCGCTGGCGAATGCCGTGAAAGTGACGCTCGGTCCCAGGGGCCGCAACGTAGTGATCGAGAAAAGCTTTGGCGCACCGACCATCACCAAGGACGGCGTCACAGTCGCGAAGGAAATCGAGCTTAGCGATAGGTTCGAGAACATGGGCGCCCAAATGGTGCGCGAGGTCGCGTCGAAGACCTCCGACGTCGCGGGTGACGGCACGACGACCGCCATCGTGCTCGCGCAGACGATTGTCCGCGAGGGCAGCAAGATGGTTGCCGCGGGCCACAACCCAATGGAGATCAAGCGCGGAATCGAAGCGGGCGTCCAGCACGTGGTCGAGCACCTCCAAAGCATGTCGAAGGCCACCAGAGATCCGAAGGAGATCGCGCAGGTCGGCACGATCAGCGCCAACGGCGATCGCACCATTGGCGACATCATCGCCGACGCGATGGAGAAGGTCGGCAAGGAAGGCGTCATCACCGTCGAAGAGGCCCAAGGTCTAGAGACCGAGCTCGAAGTCGTCGAGGGTATGCAGTTCGACCGCGGTTACCTGTCGCCTTACTTCGTGACCGACTCGGAGCGCATGGTCGCCGAGCTCGAGGACCCCTACATCCTCATCGTCGAGAAGAAGATCTCGAACATGAAGGACCTTCTTCCGGTTCTCGAGGCGATTGCCCGTCAGCAAAAGCCGCTCGTGATTATCGCCGAGGACGTGGAGGGCGAGGCGCTTGCGACACTCGTCGTCAACAAGCTTCGCGGCACACTTCAGACCGCTTCGGTCAAGGCGCCCGGCTTTGGTGACCGCCGAAAGGCCATGCTTCAGGACATCGCCATCCTCACCGGTGGCACCGTCGTAAGCGAGGACCTCGGCATCAAGCTCGAGAACGTCACGCTCAACGACCTCGGCCGCGCCAAGCGCATCTCAATCGACAAAGAAGACACCACGATCATCGACGGCGCTGGCAAGAAGAAGGAGATCACGGGCCGTATCGAGGCTATCCGCAAGCAGATCGACGAGACCAGCAGCGACTACGACCGTGAGAAGCTGCAGGAGCGCCTCGCGAAGCTCGTCGGCGGTGTTGCGGTGATCAAGGTCGGCGCGGCCACCGAGATCGAGATGAAGGAAAAGAAGGCGCGCGTCGAAGATGCGCTCCACGCCACGCGTGCAGCTGTCGAAGAGGGCATCGTCCCCGGCGGCGGCGTCGCTCTGATTCGTTCGCAGAAGGGTATCGAGGACCTGGCGATCACCGACGAACAGCGTGTCGGCACTGCCATCCTTATTCGCGCCATCGAAGAGCCGCTTCGTCAGATTGCGGAGAACGCGGGGGTCGAGGGCTCGATCGTCGTGAACGAGGTTCGCAATGGCAAGGGCGCCTTCGGCTTCAACGCTTTGACCGAGGAGTACACCGACCTGGTCAAGGATGGCGTCATCGACCCGACCAAGGTTGTTCGTAGCGCGCTTCAGAACGCGGCTTCGGTTGCGGCCCTGATGATCACCACGGAAGCCCTCGTCGCGGAGGTGCCGAAAGAAGAGGGCCCGATGGGCGGCGGCCACGACCACGGCGGCGGCATGGGCGGCGGCGGTATGGGCTTCTAAGCCAGGCCGACCCTCAAGACAAGAAGAGCCGGAGCATCGCACGCTCCGGCTTTTCTGTTTAAGCCCGCGTTACCGGAGGACGGCTCGCGGACCGGGGTCAGTGTAA
>JAPUKT010000448.1 GCA_027295555.1 Deltaproteobacteria bacterium | reverse complement strand
TGCTTGTCGACCTTTGGAGCAGTTACATCCGTCAGGCTCAATACTTTACCGCTGTCGCGCATGGCCAGTGTCAGCGCGACGGTTTCTTCGAAGCTCATGCCTTCGAAGTACACCGCCATTGCAAGCGCGCTCATTTGGTAGTCGGTCACCGATCCGTCCATGAAGCCGGAGATCAAGGCCTGGATTTCGTCCTCGTCGAGCTTGCCACCGTCTCGTTTGCGTACGATCAGCTCGGGGACCGACAACGCTTGCTTCCGAGTTGCCATCACGACTTACGCCGGGGTCGGCGAGCCCTCTTCTTGGCGCGGCCGGCCTGCTGTTTCTTCCGTGCCTGTGTTGGGGCCTCCGCGACTTCGTGACCAAGAAGCGAGGCGACGATCTCGCGTGCCTGCACGTTCGCTTCTTCGATTCGGACCGTGACGGGGTCGTTCATCGTGAAGATCTTCGACGTTCGTGCGCCGATCAGTCGAATGCCCAAGTCGTCCGGCTCGAAGGTATCGTTCAGTTGTTCGAACGGAAGCAGCACGCTGACGAACGGGTCTTCGATCTGCACGTAAATCCCGTACGGCGCGAAGCCACCTATTCGACCTTCGAAAGTCTCACCCACGTGGGCCTGCATGTAGATCGCGCGATACACGTCGACGACGTCCCTTTCCACGGTCATCGCCCTTCGTTCGAGCTCGCTTGCCTGTGCGCCGAATCGTTGGAGGCGTGGGCGGAGCGAGGCGGCGTCGAGACTTCGGTTTTGAATCATGTCGCGCAGGATTCGGTGGACCAGAAGGTCGGGATACCGACGGATCGGTGAGGTGAAATGCAGGTAGTCTTTCGCTGCCAACGCAAAGTGTCCGACGGTTGGGTCCGTGTCATAGATCGCCTGCTGCATCGCCCTGAGCAAGAGGTATCGCAGCAGCGGAGCTTCGTTCGTGCCGTCGATCCGGAGGAGGAACTTACTGAGCTGCTTGGGGGTGGCTGCGGCCTCTTCGTCCAGCTCATAGCCGAACGACTTGGCGACCCGGCAAAACATGGAGATGCGTTCGGGGTCTGGTTTGCCGTGGACCCGGAACACGCCCGGAGCGGCATGGCGCTTGAGATGGGCCGCCACGACCTCGTTCGTGGTCAACATCATGTCTTCCACGATCTGGTAGGCCTGGCGAATCCCTGGGTCTTTGCGTGATTGGACGATCGCTTCCGGCTCTCCGTCGGTATTGAGCACGATCTTGGGCTCCGGCAGATCGAAATCGAGGGCGCCTCGCTTCAGTCGATGCGCGCGAAGACGTTGCGACAGGTCGAGGAGAACCTTGAGAGTGTCGACCCGCTTCTCGGCCGCGGGTTGGTGGGGACCGTGGCTCGTGAGCCCGAGGGCACGCGCGACACCATCGTACGACAGCTTGCCATGCGAACGCATCACCCCTTCGAAAATTCGGTGTGACGTCACCTGCCCCTTGGCGTCCAGGCGTATCTCTACCGCCATGCATAAGCGGTCTCGATTGGGAAGCAGAGAAGCGAGATCGGTGGACAGCTCGGGCGGCAGCATGGGAATCGCGCGATCGGGCAAGTAGATGCTAGTACCCCGAGCGATGGCCTCGCGGTCCATCGCGCTTCCCTCGGTCACGTAGTGCGACACATCCGCGATGGCCACGAGTAGTCGGAATCCATCCTGCTCGCGCTTGACCCAAATCGCGTCGTCATGATCGCGCGCGGTCTCTGGGTCGATCGTGACGAGGTCGATATCTCGGAGGTCGACGCGATGCTTCGACACGCTGCGGTCGACACGCGCGGGGAGGGCAGCTGCTTCCAGCAGCACGTCTTCGGGGAACTCTTCTCGAATTCCATCGCGGATCTTGATCTTCTCGACCTCGATGCGTGCGACGCCCTCGGCGCCGAGCAATTCCAGGATGCGGACCTCCGGGCGGTCTTCACGCTTCTGCGGGAACCGTACGATTTCCGCCAACGCGACCTTGCCCGTCGTGCCTCGCTTCGGAGCCTTTCCGACCACTCGCATCGGGGCGCGGAGGCGCTCATCGTCCGGCTCGAAGATCACGCCGCGACCGCGTGGGTGGAGCGTGCCAGTTACTCGCGCGGAACGTCGCTCGACGACCCCAACAATTCGCCCTTCGCGACCTTTCGAGGATGGCCTCGCACGCACCTGCACTTGGTCGCCGTGAAGAGCGGGGCCCACTCCATCCGGAGGGATGAAGACATCGGGGTTTCCGTCGTACACGTTCACAAAGCCGTAGCCGTGGCGAGTTATCGTCAGCCGCCCTTCGAGCATGGGGGCCATCGCAGCGGCTTCCGCGAGCCGCTCTTGGGCGCGCCGGCCTCGGCCGCGGGTCGATTTTTGTTTTTCGCGACCACGCTTCTTGTTCTCGGAGGCTGCGAGCGCTCGGAATCGCAATCCCGGCATCTCACCCACCAAACTGTCCTCGGCGAGCAGCAATAGCTGCCGGACCACTTCGTCCTTCGCCGCCCGGGAGACTTTGAGCCGCCCACACAGCTCTCCGACGTGCATCGCACGTGGGGCGTGTGCCTGCAAGACGCGCAGGATTTCATCTTTTTCAGGAATCTGTTCTGTCATCGTGTTTACCGTAGGGCGTGAACCCCACCATCATCCGATCCGACGTAGAGCGTTCCGTCCGGTGCGATCTCCACCGTGGAGTCGACGTCTTGGCCGATGTTGTAGCGCCAGAGAACGGAACCGTTCGGATCGATGCAATAGAGAAAGTTGTCTTGGGAGCCGACGTAGATGCGCCCGTCAGCGTCGATTCGCGCCGATGCCCGCACTCGCCCTCCCGTCGGTACCTTCCAACGGAGCGCGCCGGTCGGTGTGACCGCGTAGACGTTGCCATCATAGGACCCGACGACGATCGTGCCATCCGGTGCGATCGCGGGTGTGGCACGCACCTCTTTGCCCGTCTTGAATCGCCAGAGAATTGCCCCGAATTGGTTGACCTGCACGATCTCGCCGCGCCCGGTCCCAACGTAGATCCGGCCATCGTCGTCGACCGATGCGGCTCCCTCGATCGCCCCGCCGATGGGCGTCTCCCAGGCTACGGAGCCGTCGGGCCGAAGCCCGATCAGCGAGCCTTCGCTCGTCCCGATTACGAT
>JAPUKT010000447.1 GCA_027295555.1 Deltaproteobacteria bacterium | reverse complement strand
ATCATGGAAGCCATGAAGATGGAACATTCGGTGACGGCTCCTCAGGATGGAACGGTCAAACAGGTCAGCGTCGACGCCGGCGACCAGGTCGACGCCGATGCACTGCTCGTAGTCGTCGCCGACTCCTGATCGCTTGCGAGGTGGGCAGCCTACGCGGCGTCCAGCTCGGCGATCATCTCGTCGCCGCTCAAGTGGTCGGCGGAACGCCCGTTGAAGTATTGCATCAGGCCGACGCGTTCGTAGTGAGGTTTGATACGGTCACTCAGTAAGCCGATCTCCCGCAGGTTCGGAACCAACCGTTGGAACATCACTTGGCGGAAGATCACGAAGCCCGGCGAATGAGTGACCATGTGCGCCCATTGCTTCCGAGTGATCTTGTGCTCGAACCACTCTTCGTAGACCTCGAAAGACAGGAAACGGTTCCGCATCAGTAGCGCCACCTCGAAGGCCCAATCCTCGCGCTCTCGCTGCTCCGCCTCGCTGAGCTCGTTGTGGAAGTGGTCGCGAAGCGCAACGACTCCGTAGTGCACGTGGCGCGCTTCGTCTTGAATGACCTTCGTGAGCAGCGCCTTCAATAGCGGCTCTTTAGTCATTTGATAGAGTGTACCGAACGCGCCAAGGGCCAACCCTTCAACCATGATCTGCATACCGAGGAACTTCACGTCCCATCGAGAGTCCTGAATGAGCGCATCGATGATGACGAACAGGTTGTCGTTGATCTGATAGAGCTTGTTCATCTTCGTATCGAGGTATCGATGAAAAACCTCGATGTGCCGACCTTCGTCGACGACCTGTGTCGACCCGTAGAGTTTACCGTCGAAGAACTGCACAGCTTCGGTGACCTGTGCGGCCGCAAACAGCGCGCCCTGCTCACCGTGAAGGAATTGGCTGAGCATCCATGCTGCCATGCTCGCGTTGAGACGACGCTGTTCGAGGTCGGTGAGCTTGATGCCCATCGCTCTGAGCTCGTCGTAGTTCATGAATTCCGGTGGAATGATCGGCACCTCCGGGTTCTCCGGGTCGACATCGATGTCCCACGGAAGGTCGGCGCCGTTCCATTGCTGCTCTTTGGCGCGCTCGTAGAGGTCACGCATCTCGGGCTGATCGTTCGGATACGTCCAATCGAAGTGAGTCTGATGATGCGACGGCATCTTCGTGGGCACGCCCTGTTTGCCGCGCTGTAGAATCAACCCGCGAATCCCGGAGGGGGCCATCGCGCGAAGCACCTTCAGGTTGCTGGTCTCGGTCATCACTTGGACGGCCTCGATGTACGGCTCCATCCGCCTACGAATCGATTGCGGCAGGTTGTCGAGAACTTTGTCACTGAGCATGGCCAATTCCTTTCTTACAGCACGTTGGCGAAGAAGTCGCGAATCTTGGTTGCGTGTAGACGCATGATGAAGCGATCGAGCACGGGTAGTACTTCTTCGATCATGGTGGCGACCTGTTCCGGGGGGAGTCCCGAAAGGCGCGAAGAAATCAAGTGCACCTCTTCTTGGAGAAGCTTTGCGATCAGGTCCTGGTAGAACGCCATGTCTTCGACGCCGAACCCGAGCTCCTTCGTGAAGCCGAGAGAGCGAATCTTTCCGAGCACTTCGAACGACCAAACGTCCGCGGACCCGACGCGGAGCGTCCCGTTCGTGCGCTCGCCACCGATCAAGCCGAGATCGAACGCGCGCTCGACGTCTTCGGCGTCGACGCCCGTCTTTTCGGCCACCTCTTCGGGGCTGAGGGTGGGGCTGCGGTCCTCCGCAGTCTTGAGCGACGCGTCGAGGCGTTCTTTCACACCTTCGAGGAAAGCGTGCTGACGCGGCGAGAACACGTCGTCTTCCCCATCGAAAAGAGCCTTGATCGCCTTGAGCGGAAGAAAGCGCTCGTGCTGAAGCCTCTTGACCAGGTGCAGCCGATCGATGTGTTCTTCGGTGTACCAGGCCATATTGCGCCCGGTCTTTCGGCCGGGGGGTAAAAGCCCTTGCTGGATGTAGAAGTGGATCGCCTGCCGAGGAAGGCCCGTC
Organism: Deltaproteobacteria bacterium; assembly: GCA_027295555.1. GTDB lineage: Bacteria > Myxococcota_A > Polyangia > Polyangiales > Houyiibacteriaceae > SG8-38. The sequence goes on along the minus strand of JAPUKT010000447.1, from coordinate 4,607 downwards.
GACTCGCACAGGTCTTTCATCCGATAGCACCAGCGCTCTTCGTCGAGCTCGAGAACTTTGGCTGTCGCCGTCATGAACCTTCCACCTCGATCCTTGTCTGCGCGAGCGGTCGCCCGACGCACGTCAGTATATACCCCTGCTCCTTTTCGGAGCGACTCAAACAGTTTGGCTCCTCCATCTGGACCTCGCCATCGCGTTGGCGGACGCGGCAAGACCCGCAGCCGCCCATGGCGCACGAAAACGGCATGTCGAGGCCTGCAGCGAGAGCAGCTTCGAGGATCGTCTGTCCGGGTGCGACCTGAACGCCATGGTCACTGCCGCCTTTCGAGATGACGACGAGCTCCATCTTGCCGCTGCCGACGCTGCCGTGGCGATCTTCGGGATGTGTGAATCGCTCTTCGGCGATGCGTGACCCGGCGACATCGCGTTGGCCCAAGACGGCGTGCGCGGCGTCCATCATCGGGGTTGGCCCGCAGATGAAGTAGCGGAGCATGCCGTCGTCCTCGATGCCGAGTGCGTTCAGCTGCTCGGCCAGGACATCCTCGCTGAGAAGCCCGGTGCCACCCGACCAGCCCTGGGGTGGCTGCTCGAGCACATGGGCGATGACGAGCCTGTCGCCCAGCTCTTCGGTGAGGCGAGCCAACCGCTCTCGGAAGATGATGTCATCCCAGCCGCGGTTCCCGTAGATCAGAGTCACCTTGCTGCGCTTCTCGTGGTGAAGCACCGTCTCGAGAAGGCTCATGATCGGGGTGATGCCACTGCCTCCGGCCAGCATCACGAAGTGCCTCTCGTTCACAGCGCGGGGTTCGATGGTGAAGTTCCCCGACGGGCCTAGCACGAAGAGCGTATCGCCCGGTTCGATGGTGTCGTTCAGGTGGCTACTGACTCGTCCGTCTGCGATGCGCTTGACGGTGATGTGCACCGGGACGCCAGGGAGGCACGCACTTGCCAGGGAGTACGCACGTCGCAAGGTCTCGCCATCGACGGTGACGTCGACGCTGAGGAACTGCCCGGGTTTGAACTCGATCGGCGACCCGTCCTTCTCGGTGAGGTAGATCGACACTGCGTCAGCGGTTTCGTGCACTACGTCGACGACCTTTATGGTGCGTGCCATGTCGGGCGTTTTGCGCGCACGCGAAACGACTGCGCCCGGGACGGGCCGCGGCCTCTCGATGAGCGGCGCGGGCGTCTTCCCCAAGATCAAGCGACTACCGAGCATTGCGACGTCACGCCGCGCGGCGCGAACCTTGTCCGCGAGGCGCCTCGGAAGCAGGACGAGAGGGTCGACCTCGTCGAGCGGTGTAGGAGGCGTGAGGTTGTCGACGATAGGCGTGGGGTTTTTTCCGCCGGTTCGATCGAGAAGCATTCGCGCATCGAGGCGTGCTTGATCGATGAGAGGCGTGCAGAAGTCGGGAAGGGCCCTTGCGGCCAGCGATGCAGCTGCATCGAGTCTCCCGGGACGTCGGCGACGGCCACCCTCCATGTTCCGTAAAGTGCGAAAGAAAACCAACACTGTCAAGTGTGACTAAACACTTTACTTATACCGTCGGATACCATGACCAAGAACCAAATGATTTCAACCCCTCTCATCGATCCGCGGACACTGGGCAGGGTGCTTGACGAGGTCGCGGTGATGGATGCTCGAACGGGCGCCGATGCCGGAGCGGTCTTCGATGCGGGTCACCTTCGCGGCGCGATTCGCGTCGATCTGGAGGCCGATCTTTCCGCGCCCGGGGATCCGGCTGCTGGAGGTCGCCACCCGCTTCCAGGCTTCGATGTTTGGCTCGAGCGCCTTGGCGATTGGGGGATCACCGAGTCGACACCGGTGGTGATCTACGACGCCGCCTCGGGCGGAATGGCCGCGGCGCGTGCGTGGTGGATGCTTCGCGCCGTGGGTCACGACCTCGTTGCGGTCGTCGATGGAGGATGGTCCGCGCTCGTTGCTGCGGGCGTTCCAATCGACACCGAGCCGTCGTCCGTCGATGCAGTGGGGCCGTATCCTAGCAGTCGTTCGAGCTGGCCGAAGGTAGACGCCGACTTCGTCGATCGTATCCGTCGGGATCCTCGCTGGTGCCTCGTCGACGCGCGCGCGCCCGAACGCTATCGCGGCCATGCCGAGCCGCTCGATCCGATCGCGGGCCACATTCCGGGCGCCAAGAATCTATTTTGGCGTTCGCTTCTCGGGCCCGACGGGGGTTTCATGTCACCCCGCGAGTTGATGAGACGATGGGACGCGATACGGGGCGACGTGCCTTCGGATCATGTGATCTGCTACTGCGGATCCGGCGTGACAGCCTGCCACTTGCTGCTCGGTATGGAGGCTTGTGGGCTCAGGGGAGCGCAGCCCTACATTGGGTCTTGGAGTGAGTGGTGCCGCCTTCAGCCGCCGTCGAGCGAATCGAAGTGATCGAACGGGCGTTCCATCCATTCGGCGACGATCCGGTGCATTTTGGCCGCATGGCCACCATCGAGGATGCGATGATCGAAGGTCGCCCCGATATCCATGACCTTGCGCACCACGATCTCGCCGTCTTCGACTACCGGTCGCTCATCGATAGAGCCTAGGGCGAGCAACAGAGGCACCCGACTGTACGGTACGAGGGGCACCAGCGCGTATGGAAGCCCGAGGGAGCCAACGTTCGTGATCATCACCGAGCCGAAGAGGTCGTTGGGCATGCCCGCCCAGGTCATGTCGAGGTTGAGGGTGTATGACAGAAAGCTCGTGAGCTTCAGCATCGGCCCGACGGCCCATTGCGGAATCCGGGACATCATACTCCGAGAGCTCTTGAACTGTTTGTCGGTTCCGCCGCGCACCTGCCCAACCTTCGCCGTGAGATCGTCGACGATCTCTTTGAGGCTCTTCTCATGCGGGTCGTAGATCGTGGCCCCGCTCAGATCGAGTTGGCCTGTCTCCGGGTCTTCCGTCACGACCTGGAAGAAAACCGCAACGCGATCACGCTCGTAGATTTTGTTCCATCGAAGGAGCGCGTTGGCGTCAGGTACTTGGTCTAGCATCGCGCCGACCGCCTTGGCGACCATATGCGTGACGGTGAGCCGCTTACCTGTCTTGTCGCGGAAGGCCTCCACATACCGCAGGGCCTCGTCCATCTTGATGCTGAGCACGCCGTAGACGCTCGGGTCGTAGGTGGTCTGCCACGTTCCGAGCGCGATCTTGCGGAAGGGGGACGCATCCTTCTTCTCGCGTAACGGGAGGTTTCGCATAGGTGCGAGGATACGCGCAGCTCGCACAAACCTCTAGGGATGCTATCCAAACGCCGTGATCGAATCCGTTTGGGAGTTTCCCCTGACGTTGCCACGCAATGCCTTTACCGCTCGGGAGGTTCCTCGAGCAGGTGATATTTGGCGCCTCTGCCAAGACGCGGCGACCCTGGCGTCGATCCGATCCGGGTGGCCTCCGGCGCGCTTTCGAGTCGAACGCGTCTTTTTCGTCGTGTACCGGGGCGTCGTGCTTCACGAGGCCGAGCCCCCCTACGGGGAGATCTTGGATGCGACCACGTGGGTTTCTCGGCTTCGGCGCCGAACGCTCTCCACACGCGAGATCAGAATTCGCACCGGGGGCGAGCGCGTCGCTGCGGCCACTCAGGAATGGGTGCACGTCGATGGCGAGACGTTCAAGCCCAAGCAAGGAAGCGAGGCGACGGCCGCCGCGTTTCCCGTGGTCGATGTGGAGCCGTCGGTGAAGCTGCCAAACTTCGATCGGCTTCCGGGGGCCGAAACCGTGTTCCGATTTCAGATGTGGCAGACATGGGCTGACCCGCTCGCTCACGCCAATCACCCCGCCTATATCGACTGGTGTGACGAAGCGACGAGTCGGCGTATGGTGGAGGCCGGTATCGAACCCACGTTACTTCGTCCCGTCGCTGAGCAAGTCACCTTTCGCGACTCGGTATTGCCGGGCGAGGAGGTCACAGTGCGGACGGAGCGAGTCGGTGTTTTCGGCGGAAACGCCGTGGTCCTCAAGCATCACCTCGAAACGGACCGGGGTCCGGCAGCCGAGGCCACGAGCATTCGCAGCCTGGCCGCCGAAAGCAGCGAGTCGCTGATCGCAGCGTGGGAGTGACCATGCGTGAGGGGGAGGGCTGAGCGATGTGCACCATCATAGTTCGGCACGAAATGGATGACTGGTGCTCGACGATCATCGCCTCGAATCGGGACGAGTTTTACAGTCGCCACTCATCGTCTCCGGTCGTGTTGTCATCGGACCCGCTCATCGTCGGCGGGCGCGACGAAACCAAAGGTGGGACCTGGTTTGGCATGACGGACGGGGGCCTCTACGTCGGTCTCACCAACCAGCGTACCTTCAGCTTTCCCGACGACTCGCTTCGATCGCGTGGAGAGCTCGTGCTCGAGGCCCTCAAGACCGGGTCCCACGACAGCGTCCGAGACTATTTCGAGCGAACCGATCCGCGCCTGTACAACGAGTTCAATGTGATCTTTGGAGATGGCGAGCACGTCACCGTCGTCTATGGCCGGCGGTCGAACGATCGGGTGGAGCTCGAATCCTTGTCCGCCGGTGTGCACGTGCTCTGCAATGACCGTCTCGGATCCGCCGAGTTCCCCAAGGCGGACCGGACGCGCGCTCGCGT
>JAPUKT010000446.1 GCA_027295555.1 Deltaproteobacteria bacterium | reverse complement strand
ACTGACGCTGGCACTGACGCTGGCACTGACGCTGGCACTGACGCTGGCACTGGCACTGCTCCTGAGCCCGTGACAGGGCTTGGGCGTGCTCGAGCTCATGCTGCAGAACGAAGAGGAGACGCTGGCGCTCGCGGGCGTCCTTGCGGGCGTGCTTGCGGCTGGTGACCTCGTCGGCCTCGAGGGGGGGCTGGGTGCCGGGAAAACGACGTTTGCGCGGGGGGCGATCCACGCGCTCGCGGTTCCAGCCGAGACCGCCGTCACCAGCCCGACGTTCGCGTTGCTTCATCAATACCAGGGACGCCTCCCTATTGCGCATGCGGACTTCTATCGGCTTGAAAGCGACGCAGAACTCGAGGAGCTCGGTGTCGACGAGCTCCTCGAAGATGGCGCGGTCCTCTTTGTCGAGTGGGGTCGCAAGTTTCCATGGGTGGCCAGTCGCGCTTCGCTCTGGGTAGAGCTCGAGATCGTCTCCGACGATGTGCGCCGCGTGCGGCTTCGCCCGCAGGGGAAACGGGGTGAGGAGTTGATTGCTGGTCTTCCGTCGCTTTTATAGGACGCCTTCGGCGGCAGTTTGTCCCGCCCCACCGCCCCCACGCTATCGGCCTAGCTTGCGGCGTGCTTGGGGCTCTGGTAAGCCCGCGCGAACGCCCTCGCCGAACCGACATCCATGCCCCGCCGCGACGATATTCAGAGCATCCTTCTCATAGGATCGGGGCCGATCGTGATCGGGCAGGCCTGCGAGTTCGACTACTCCGGAACCCAGGGCGCCAAGGCCCTCAAGGAGGAGGGCTACCGGGTCATCCTGGTGAACTCGAATCCGGCGACGATCATGACAGATCCGGAGTTCGCGGACCGCACCTACGTCGAGCCGCTCACGCCCGAGGTGCTCGAGGCGATCATCAAACGCGAGAAGCCGGACGCGGTCCTTCCCACCTTGGGCGGCCAGACGGCGCTCAACCTGACCCTCGAGCTCGCAGACCGAGGCATCCTCGACAAATACGGCGTGGAGCTGATCGGTGCACGGGTCGACGCGATTCGCAAGGCCGAGGAGCGAGACCTCTTCAAAGCCGCGATGGACAAGATCGGGCTCGAAAGCGCCCGAGCGGAGGTCGCACGGACGGTCGAGGAGGCCAACGACATCGCCGACCGTATCGGCTTTCCCGTCATCCTGAGGCCCTCCCTGACGCTCGGGGGTTCGGGGGGTGGGGTGGCGTACAACCGTGCCGAGTTCGACAGTGCGATTCGCTGGGCCTTCCAGTGCAGCCCGATTAACGAGTGCCTCGTCGAGGAAAGCCTGCTCGGGTGGAAGGAATACGAGCTCGAGGTCATTCGCGACAACGCCGACAACTTCGCCGTCATCTGTACGATCGAGAACTTCGACCCGATGGGCGTGCACACCGGCGACTCGATCACCGTGGCCCCTGCGATGACGCTCACCGATCGCGAATACCAACGCCTTCGAAACGCTGCACGCGACATCATGACCGAGATCGGCGTCGACACCGGCGGGTCGAACATTCAGTTTGCAATCGACCCGAAGGACGGCCGGGTCATCGTCATCGAGATGAACCCTCGCGTGTCCCGCTCGAGCGCGCTGGCCTCGAAGGCCACCGGATATCCGATCGCGAAGATCGCCGCGAAGCTCGCCATCGGGTACCGCTTGGATGAGCTACGCAACGACATCACCGGAACCAGCTCGGCGTTCGAGCCCACCATCGACTACGTTGTCACCAAGGTGCCACGCTTTGCGTTCGAGAAGTTCGCGGGCGCCGACCCACGGCTGACGACGCAAATGAAGTCGGTCGGCGAGGCGATGGCGATCGGTCGCACTTTCAAAGAGTCCCTGCAAAAAGCGGCCCGGTCCCTCGAAATCGGGCGAGACGGGCTGACTTCGCTACTGCACAGGGTCGACTATCGGGACCTCGCCGCCCAGGTCAGGAGCCTGCGCGAGTCGGGCGAGGCGATCAACACCGCGAAGCCGATGTTGCAAGACCTTCCCGAGGCAACCGAAGCCGAGCTCCGAGAAGCGATCCTAGAAGTCATCCGCACCCCGCTTGCCGACCGGCTCTGGTACATCGCCGACGGCCTGCGCGTTGGCCTCACGGTCGACGACCTCCACCAAGCGACCGAGATCGACAAGTGGTTCCTCGAGCAGATGCGTCAGATCGTCGCCTTCGAGGGAGTTCTCGCGGACACCGTTGGTGTTCCGCTTTCGGCCGACATGCTCCGACATGCGAAGGAGCTCGGCTTCAGTGATCGACAGATTGCGGCCTTGCGCGGAGAGACTCCAAAAGAGGTTCGACAAGCGCGCGCCGGCCATGCCATCGAGCCGATTTACTCGCGCGTCGACACATGTGCCGCGGAGTTTCCGTCCCTCACTCCTTATATGTATTCGACGTGGGGGCTCGAGAGTGAGGCGAAGGTCAACCGCGACAAGAAGAAGGTCATGATCCTCGGTGGAGGCCCCAACCGTATCGGTCAGGGCATCGAGTTCGACTACTGCTGCGTTCACGCATCATTCGCGCTCAAAGAGATTGGCTTCGAAACCATCATGGTGAACTGCAACCCGGAAACGGTTTCGACCGACTACGACACGTCCGACCGGCTCTACTTCGAGCCGCTTACCTTCGAAGACGTGATGCATATCGTCGACGTCGAAAAGCCCGACGGGGTGATCGTGCAGTTCGGCGGTCAAACCCCGCTCAAGCTGGCGGTTCCTCTTTCGCGCGCGGGCGTTCCTATCCTGGGCACCTCCGCCGACTCGATCGACCGCGCCGAGGATCGGGAGCGGTTCGACGAGCTGCTCACGAAGCTCAGTCTCAAGCGTCCCCGCGGCGGGATCGCCAAGGGCACCGAGGACGCCTTCGCGGTCGCTGAAAAGATCGGTTTTCCGGTGGTGGTCCGCCCCAGCTACGTTCTCGGGGGGCGCGCCATGGAGATCGTTCACTCGCCCGAGGAGCTCGCGCGCTACATGACCGTCGCGCTCGAGGCTGTCTCGGATGCCGAGACGCGAACCATCCTCGTCGACGAGTTCTTGAAGGACGCCATCGAGGTCGATGTCGATTGCGTGTCGGACGGTAAGAAGGTCGTCATCGGCGGTCTTCTGCAGCACATCGAAGAGGCGGGGATTCACTCCGGCGACTCATCGATGGCCCTCCCGGCACATGCATTGCCGCCCGATGTCCTCGCGACGATTCGCTCCTCGACGCGGGCGTTGGCGATCGAGCTCGGGGTCGTCGGTTTGATGAACGTGCAGTTCGCCGTCCGCGGGAGCGCCGTCTACGTCATCGAGGTGAACCCGCGTGCGTCTCGCACAATCCCGTTCATCAGCAAAGCCATTGGCGTGCCGCTCGCCAAGATCGCCGCCAAGGTGATGGCCGGTTCCACCTTGCGGGAGCTTGGCTACACGCGCGAGATCGTGACCGACCACGTCGCGGTGAAAGAGTCCGTCTTCCCGTTCAACAAGTTCCCAGGCGTCGATACGATTCTGAGCCCCGAGATGCGGTCCACCGGGGAGGTGATGGGCATCGCCGACAACTTCCCCGACGCCTTTTACAAGGCTTTGTTGTCGGCTTACCTGGAGCTTCCCTCCGATGGGAAGGTCTTCATCAGCGTGAAGGACGACGACAAGCCCGCTGCTGCCGACCTCGCGCGCCGCCTCGAGGAACTCGGCTTCGAGATCATCGCCACCGCGGGGACGCGCGAGCAGTTGGAGCGCGCCGGCGTCAAAGCGGAGCTCGTGCACAAGGTCGGGGAAGGGCGCCCGCACATCGTCGACCACCTCCAAAACGGGGACATTGCGATCGTCTTCAACACAACCGAAGGCGCCCGCGCGATTCGGGACAGCCGCTCGATGCGACGCCAAACCGTCCTGAGCGACGTGCCGTATTTCACTACCATTGCCGCGGCCGTTGCGGCGGTCGACGCTATCGAAGCACGAAGGCTCCGGCCGCTGTCGGTCTGCTCGCTGCAGGAGTACCACGCGCGCACGACCGAGCTTGCAAGCGTGCGACCGGCGCCGCTGCCCGCCCGCTAGACGGCCTACGGTCTCAGTTTGTCCCGGCTGACCGTCCTGGAGGCCGCCACGTAGTTGTTCCGGCCTACCGTCCTGAGTGGCTACGTGTTGATCCCGGTCGGGCCTTTGTCCCGTCAGTTTGTCCCGCCCCACCGCCCCCACGCTATCGCCTACCCCCACGCTATCGCCTAGGGTTGCCTTATTTTGGCGGTCAGTTTACGAGGGTGGGATGGAAAGAGTTCCCATGACGCCTGATGGGCACGCTGCGCTCA
>JAPUKT010000445.1 GCA_027295555.1 Deltaproteobacteria bacterium | reverse complement strand
AGTATTGGGAAATCAGTTGACGGTCCCCGAAAGCTCATGAGCTCGCTCTACTACCAGCCTTTGGCGGTTGCCGTGACGTTTCCGGGGCTGCTCGGCGATGAAGTCACGGGGCCCGAGATCACAGTGCGCGTCACTTACGCGTACCAGTGCACGGTGCCGGTCGCTCGCAATCTGCTTTGTCGTGGCCTCCTCGGGTCTATGGACGAATTCGACCAAGCCTTCTTTCCCTTCGCACAGAGCTTCGTCGGTGGCCGCTTCAAACGGCTTCAGCACGAGACCACGCTGCTGATCCACGATGCCCCTTACGAGTACAAGCCCCGGGGTTCGTGATGGGTCCAAGCAAGCGCTGCCTTTTTCGCGACACCGACGGCTCCATGATGACGATGTCCCTTTTCATGGCCCTCTTCATCGTCGGAGTCATCTACTACGTCCTCGGGGTCGGGGATGCCATCATCTACCGGCGCATCATGCAGGACGCCGCCGACGCTGGGTCTCATGCAGCGGCCGTGATCGGTGCCAAGGGCATGAACCTCCATGTCCTGCTGAACGTAGTCATGGCGATCACCGCCGGTATTCTGCTCGTCATTCGTAGTGTCGAAGTGATGCTCGAGATCATTCTCGCCGTTTTGGCTGCACTCGTGGCGACCGTGATCTTTTCGATCAAAGCTGGCGCGTTGATCGCCGTGCTCACCCCGATCGAAAGCACGGTCGAGCGCATCGGCGACGCGGTCGAGGAATTCGTGAAGGTCGCGCACGACGCGCTCGACGTCGCCCATGAAGCGGTTCAGCGCGGATTCCCGGCGTTGGCTCAAGTCCGTGCTGTCGATGCTATGGCTTTCCAGGACGCGCACGAGCCGCCGGTTGTGGCCGGTTTTGTCGTTCCGCTGCTTGGGCCGAGGCTCCCGGACGGAGGTACAGGTCTGCCAGTAGAAAAGGGCGACATAGGAATCATTTGCGACCGGGTGGCCGATGGCCTTGGCAACCGGTTGCGCAACGTCCCATCCAAGGTGCCGCGGTGGCTCTTGCGACTTCTCGGTGGCCTGGTCGGCAAAGCTCTGCGGCTCGGGAAACGCCGCACATGCGACGATGACGTCGTCGAGTCCCCAAGAGTCGTCATCGCGACACGCGACGACGGCAGCCAGGTCTGGTTGGGGCACGAGGAGTTCCAGTATCGCGCCTACGACTTCGGGGAGGATCTTCACCAGAGCTACTGGCAACGCGGTGAGAAGGGGGTTCGTGTGGCCCAAGGTGGCCACCAGGAGGGTCGGAACGCGATCCACGACGCACACCTCGTTGGCCGCGTGGGTTTCGCCCAGGCGGAGTACTACTTCGAGGGGTCCGAGCCGAAGGAAGAGTGGATGTGGAAGCAGCGATGGCGCGCACGGCTCCGTCGTTTTCGAATCTCTCGCGCCTGGGTTCCGCGCGGAATCACGAGCGCCTGCTCGACCGCACGCGGACGAGGATCAGTGGGTAACTTGACCGCCCTTTGTGATGTCGCTCGCGACTTCACGCTGAATGCGATTTCCGCGCACTGAATAAGATGAAGACACCACAAATCATTCGCGATCAGAAAGGTACGGCCTTCGCCGAAGCTCTGGTCACCCTGCCGTTGTTCGCTGCGGCGCTGGTCGGGGTCGTTGCGCTCAACAGTATGTATATCGCCAAGCTCGAAGCGAAAGCGCGAGCTCGTCGGATGGCTTGGTTACAAGCTGACTCCGGTGAATGTCCCGCGCAGAGCTGTCAAAGTGGCGAGTGCAGTCGGGCCGAAAGCGCGATTCGAACGGGAGGGCTGGACGGTGCTCTCTCTGCGGAGGGCGGCGGCCTCTCGGCCGGCTCGTTTCTCGGCGATGTCGAGGGCTACCTGCTCGGCAGGGCCACCAACGGAGTAGGTCTTGCCGAGGCACCGATGCCGAACGGCCTTGGCGGCGGCCAGACACGGCAGCGCGGGGTGAGCACGCTTCTCTGTAACACCACGCGGAGGATGTCTCCCGACGGAAGCAACATTCTTGAACACGCATGCTCCACGGAGCTCCGCTCAGTGGAATACGCCAGCGAGGTCTGCAGGTGAAGCCATCGACCATACCGAGTGTACTTCGACTCGCGTCGCTCATCGCTCTCCTGTCGGCGATTGCTTCGTTGTGCCTGCTTCGACAAGCCCGGGCCGCGGTCGACGAAGCGATGCTCCATTTCGGATCCAGCCTGATGGAATATCCCAACGCGAAAGAGGAGGCGGTTCGGCAGCTCCATCTCAACGGAGCTCGTGTTTACTTTCGGACGCAAACGGTCGACGCGCCGTCTCATGCCGTGCTCGATCACTACGAAGCGCTGTGTGACGGCCGCGACGGCTTCCTTGCCCAACGACTCTCGGAGCTCCTCGCAACGCATCCTCGGGTGCCGGATCACGCAGCGATGCTTCGTTCGATTGCAACCACGGCCGTCAGAGATGGGGGACGTGGCTACGTGGCGTGCTTGGACATGGGCGGCCAGGCTTTGAGCCTCGATAGCTTGGTGTCGCGGTTCGCGCGTTTCTCGCGCACCGGCGACCTCCACGAAATTGGGTACGCTCGCTACGCGTACGCTCAGCCGGTCGAGGGCTCAGACAGCCGTACGTTCCTGCTCACGATGTGGACGGCCGCCGATTTCAACCTCTACGACATTCTTCCATTGGAGGGTCGAGACGCGGCGGGTAGCGACCTCACGCAAGTCCCGCGCCCCCCCAATTCTCAGCGGATTCTGTCCTCCAATGAGGTCGGGTATTCGAACGCGGTGGCGGTCTACCTCGCTAGGGCCAGCTCCCCGTCGACACTAGAACGGTTCTACCGCGAAGCATTCCGGGCGCGGGACTGGGACATCCTGGAGCGACACAGCGGGGAACGCCTCCAAGTCAACCAGACGAGCTTGGTGGCCGCGCAAAGGGCTGGTGAAACGATCACCGTGCTTGCGCACCCCGGCGCGCTTGATCGCACGGTCGTCACCATCCTCAAGGCGGGCACGCCATGAACCGAACGGCAATGCTCGCCTCCGCCGGCGTCGCCCTTCTGGGTTTTCTCCTGCTTGCGCTCTACGTGCGCCAGTTTCGGATCGAGGCGACGGGCGGCCGACCAGTCGAGCTTCTTGCGATGAGGCGAGACGTGGAGAGCGGCGAGCCTCTCACGGAGGAGATGCTCATCGCGCGGGCGCTACCTGAAGCCTATGTCGAGGACCGGCACGTATATGCCTCCGACCTGCCGCGAGTGCTCGGGGTAAAGGTTTCCATCGACTTACGCGCGAGCCAAACGCTTCTTTGGACGGACCTCACGACTGCAACGCGCGAGCGAATCACGCTTTCTAGCCGAGTCCCGAAAGGGATGCGAGCCATGACGATCTCTCGAACCGAGAGTGACGCGTTTGCCGGACTTTTGCGTCCTGGTGATCGAGTGGATGTTCTTCTCACGCGCGCGAAACCCGGTGCTGAACAACGGATCGTCACCGTGCCGCTCCTCCAGAACCTCCTCGTCTTGGCCGTGGGTGACAGCGTTCGAGCCCCGCATGAACCTGACCCGAACGGTCGACGGAACGGCGTGAGCTTGTTGCTCACGGTGGAGCAGGCAGCTCTGCTTGCACAAGCTCAGCGCAATGGCGTGCTGCGCCTGGTTCTTCGCAACGCGGACGACCTCGAGATCACGGAGAGCCTCGGGGAAACGGACGATACCGATGTTCTAGAGCAAGAAAAGCGAGCCCGTCGCCAGCGACGTTTGCGGCTCGAGAGGGTCGACTGACGTGTTCCCCTGGACGCGACGGCTCTCCTTCGCTGTGCTCTTCTTCTCCGTTACCGCGACAACGGCCAGCGCACGAGGTGATGTGGACCAACCCCTGAGCATCGTTCTGCGGGTCGGCGAGCAGAAAAGCCTGTCAGCGAAGGGGGTAAGGAGCTACTCGGAAGGCGCGCCCGGCATTGCCGACATCCGCGTGACGCGAGACCAGAGTCGCTTCGTCATCGTGGGGAGGTCGGTTGGGACCGGGTCCCTTCTATTGATTAGGCATGACGGCAGTCAGGTCCAGTACACCATTCGCGTGATTCCCGCTGACGCCAGCAAGGGTTCGGCTGGCAGGGAGAACATCCGACTGGACCTCTATTTCGTCCTCATCCAAGACCGATACAGCCATCAAATCGGGCTCAATTGGCCTGGCAACATCGGGAGTACCCTCACACCGTCGGAAGCAGCGCTCGCTATCACGGGGGGCAGCGGGATTCCCACGCAGACGGCCTTTCAGATCCTGCCAGAGACTTTTCTCCCGAGCTTGGATCTAGCTCAGTCCAAGGGTTGGGCGAAGTTGTATCGCCAGGCGGCGCTCGTTACGGCCAATGGTACCGAAGCGGTTTTCTCCGCGGGCGGTGAGTTCAACGTTCAAGTCCAGAACAACCTCACGGTCGACGTGCAGGCGATCGAGTTTGGTACGAAGGTTACCGTGCTGCCCAAGTATGACCCACGGACGGGGCGCATCGAGCTCGAGATCACTGCGGACGTATCGGACCTCGACCAAGAGCGCGGGTTTCAGGGGATTCCCGGTCGAATCACCACTCACGTGGAGACGCTGGTCAATCTCGAGTTGGGTCAGTCGGTATCCCTGGCGGGCATCCATACGCGCAGCGAGCGACGCAGCAAAGACGGGTTGCCAGGGCTTGCGATGATTCCGTTCATTGGAGCGCTCTTCGGCACGCACGGCCGCGAAACGGAGGACACCAAGTCGTACATGCTGGTCGTCCCGTCGGTCGTAGAGCCCGTAAGTCTAACTCAGCGCAACCGCATCGAAGAAGCAATTCGCGTGTACGACAGCTTCCGTGGAGGCGTGGAGTCCCACGACCTCATGGACGAGCCCCGGGTCGGTAAGCAGTCGGGGAGAAACACCCAAGGGAGCGTCAAGTGACCCGAGGATTCGATGTCTCCGTCGACATGCCAGGCGGCGGTCGAGAAGAGATGCGCATCCGAGATGCTGTCTCCTTGGTTGTCGGTCGCGACCCGAGTTGCGATGTGGTCCTTCCTTCACCTGCCGTGAGCCGAGTACATCTCCGGATCCGCGCCGTGCCTGAGGGGCTGCGAGTCATCGACCACTCCTCGAACGGCACGAGGGTAGGGGCAGAGTCCATCCATGATTCCGAGACGCTCCTGTCGGACGATGCCGAGCTGCGTGTCGGGCCCTACGTTTTACGAGTCACTGCTCTAAGGTCGTTGAGGAACGAGAAGAGACAGCGCGGGTCGGATGCCTCGCCCGAGCTCCGTCGGCGTATCCATCGCCTGCTCCTCGACTATCTCGACTTAGCCTCCTTCGATCGTTCGGAGATGAGCGACGAGGTGATACGCCCGAAAGTCGTCGACGCTCTCCAACACATCCTCACCAAGCTTGCGAATGAGCTGCCGGAGGCCGTGGACCGACGACGGCTGATCGAGGAGATGGTGGATGAGGCGCTGGGTCTTGGGCCGCTGCAAGCGCTGCTCGACGACGACGACGTCTCCGAAATCATGGTCGTAGACCCGGAGACGATCTACGTGGAGCGGGCTGGAAAAATTGGTCTGACCGGACTTCGGTTCACGGATGACGAATCCTGCCGTGCCGCGATCGAACGCATCGTCACCCCGCTTGGGCGACGGATCGACGAGAGCACTCCCCTAGTCGACGCGCGTCTCAGCGATGGGTCGCGCGTGAATGCAATCATTCCCCCCTTGGCGCTTCGCGGGCCCTGCATCACGATCCGCAAGTTCCCGAGCCGACCCCTCGAAATGTCGGATCTCCTTTCCATGGGCAGCTTGAGCACCGCGATGGCCAGGTTTCTCGAGCGGTGCGTTCGAGCGAAGAAGAATCTGATCATCTCCGGAGGGACTGGGAGCGGAAAGACCACGCTTCTCAACGTCCTTTCGAGGGCCATCCCGTCCGAGGAACGCA
>JAPUKT010000444.1 GCA_027295555.1 Deltaproteobacteria bacterium | reverse complement strand
GGCGGCTTATCCATCACAGTAGAGACCGACGACCCGGTCTCGGAGGTGGTCACCGAGATGACGAGCTCGCTCGAAAAAGCTGGCTGGAACTCCCAGGGGGTCGACCGGGACGGGTCCTACTTCATCATCGCCGACAAGGGAAAGCGCAGCCTTACCGTGTTGATCGAGTCGAGGCGCCCCGGAACAACCAGAATCAATATCATGGCCCTTTGAAGGGCGGTCCGGTCGGCTCGGACCTTCGCCAATGATCGCAGTGAAGAAACCCCACCCGACGCTTCGATCAAGAACGGTTCGAACCGTTCTGTTTTTTTTCGTTTCCAGCGTTTTCGTCTTGCTCTGCGCGCTCGCGGTGACACGAGTCGTCATGGGTTCGGGCTTGATTCGCGGACCCTATCCAGCACCTGGGAAATCGTTGGCGTGGTTGCTCGGCGCACCGGAGACGGCGTACAACTACGCGATGGTGACGGAGGGACGCGTCCATCGTTCGGCGCGGCCCGACGCTCGTTTTCTGGAGTGGATGCGCGATACCCACAATATCCGCCGCGTGATCGGTCTGGCGGGAGCCGATCCCGTTCACGAAACCGCGAAAAAGCTCGGCATGGAAGTCACGGCCTTCACGTGGACGCCCTCGCAGCTGCCGCCCCAGGACGAGCTCGATGCTGTCGTCGAGCTACTTGCCGGGGGCGAATCGGTGCTCGTGCACTGCGCGTCGGGTAGCGATCGCACCGGCTACGCGGTTGCAGCGTATCGGGTGGAGCGCCTGGGCTGGGCGGTTGACGATGCCGTCTTGGAGATGAGCGCCCACTGGCACAATCCCGAGCGTTATCCCGATCTCCACCGTGCGCTTCGAGCGCGTTTCGAAAGATCTGCGAAGGATCGACCGGTTCCAGGCTCTGCGAGGAAGCCCGTGAGTTCTGATCCTGAGTTACTCTTGGCCGTCGGGAACGCCCACAGCAGAATTCCGGTCGACTGAGGACGAATGAATGAACACGAGAATCATGCTGCGAGGCGTCGGTGCCTTGTTGATCGTCGGGGCCGCGGTCGCGATGTTGAATTCCGTGTGGCTTCGCGCCCAGCTCGGCGGCGCGGACTCGCAGCTAAAACTCGCCTATGCGTACGGGACCGGCAATGGGGTCGAGATCGACCAAGAGAAGGCGGCCGAGTGGTATCGCAGGGCGGCGGAGCAGGGCGATCCGCGCGGGCAGATCGCCCTCGCAGCCCGCTACGACGTGGGCCGGGGGGTGCCGGTCGATGTTGCGGCTGCAACGCAGTGGTATGAGCGGTCGGCGAGCAGCGGCAATGCGATCGCGCAATTCGCAATGGCGAAACGCTTTCGCGAGGGCAAGGGAGCTCCACAGGACAATGTCCGATCGGCGATGTGGCTGATCCTATCCGATCGCTATGCGGCAAGTCTACGCGAAGGCGCCGTGCTGCTCGAAGCTTTGAGGGCGGCGCTCAGCGAGGAGCAGTTGGCCGAGGCGCGGCGCATCGCCAATGACTGGCGGATTGCTCACCCGGGCGCGGTGATTTCTCGCATGCAATCGGAGCAAGCGCAGGAACAGGCGGAAACTCCCTGAACATGGCGAACGACCGCGAAGTCACTCTCATTCCCGGCGACGGGATCGGGCCCGAAGTCACCGAGGCCGCCGTCTCCATCGTCGAGGCGACGGGCGTCTCGATTCAGTGGGAGCGCGTCGAAGCCGGATCCGACGTGTTCCAGAAATACGGTTCGGCCATGCCCGAGGGCGTGCTGAACTCGATCCGCAGAACGCGTGTAGCCCTGAAGGGACCGATCGGCACCCCGATCGGGGACGGCTTCAAGAGTCCGAATGTGGCGCTGCGGCAGTCTCTCGAGCTCTACGCCTGCGTGCGACCGGTTGCGTCCATTCCGGGCGTCCCCTCGCGCTACGAGGACGTCGACCTTGTGATCGTGCGCGAGAACACGGAGGGGCTCTACTCGGGTCTCGAACACCGGGTCGCGCCCGGAGTGGTCGAGAGTCTCAAGATCGTGACCGAGGCCGCGTCACTGCGTATCGCTCGCTATGCGTTCGAGCTGGCCCGGCGAGAGCGACGCAGCCGCATAACCGCGGTCCACAAAGCGAACATCATGAAGCTCTCCGACGGGCTCTTTCTCGAGTGCGCGCGGCGCGTGGCGGTCGACTACTCTGAGATCGCCTTCGAGGAGATCATCATCGACAACTGCGCCATGCAGCTCGTGTCCGATCCCCGCCGCTTCGACGTTCTGCTGCTCGACAACCTCTACGGCGACATCCTGTCCGACCTGTGCGCGGGGCTCGTCGGCGGGCTCGGTGTCGTTCCCGGCAGCAACATCGGCGAGGACTGCGCGGTCTTCGAGGCCGTGCACGGCAGCGCTCCCGACATCGCGGGCAAACGCCTCGCGAACCCGTGCGCTCTGATCCTGTCGGCCAGTCAGATGCTCCGCTACCTGGGTGAAGACGCCGCTGCAAACAGGATCGAGTCGGCGGTGCGGGAGACGCTCGCAGACACGAGGCACCACACGCGCGACCTGGGCGGCTCGGCAACCCTCGACGACATCACTACTTCCGTCCGCGACAAGCTGGGTTGACGCGGCACCACCCGATTCCAGCTCCAGATGCCCGACCCCAAAAACGACGGAGAACTGGCGAGGCGGGCTTCGCCCGCTGCTACCCAGCGATGACGTCGGCGTAGAGATCTTCGTTGAAGCCGACGAGGACGGCCTTTCCGACGCGGATGCACGGTGCCCGCAGGTTGCCCGTGGGCCCAAGCATGGCGGCCACGGTCTTCGCGTCGGCCTTTCCGCCCTTGAATTCGTCGAGCTTCTTGCCCTTGGCGACGTAGATTCTGGAGGCCGCCTTCGCAAGAGCTCCGGCGTCCTTCTTGCCGAGCTTCCGACTAGCGGACACGACCTCCGCGGCATCGATTCCGTGGGCATCCAAGAACTTGGACGCTCGCGTGCAGCTCGTTCAACCCTTGCGGTGATAGTACCAGTCGACCGTTCGCTTCTTTGCCATGCTGCGATCTTGCCGCGCTTGGTGGAAAATCTCCACCCCGAACCGAAATCCGGCAACCGAAAGGACGCAAAAACGCTGCACTCGCGCGCGTCAGGCGCGAGTGCAGCGTGAATGTGCTTGCGAGCAGGGTGCCGCGACTCCGACCCGCCCCTTCCCGTGGCGTTGGAGTGAGCACCCTCGGACGTTGCTAGCGCCCGCGGCCCAGCGCCTTCTCGATGAGGCGATACGCCACCGTCGAAACCGGCAGACGTTCTTTTCGCGCCATCGATTTGAGCTTCCGAAGTTCGGAGTCTCGGAACATCACCGCTACGCGGTTGCGGCGCGAGTTCGGGCTCGGACCCTGACCGGTTCCCGGAGGTCGCCCTGCACCCGGTCGGCGTCCGCCCCAGGTGCCCTTCTTCTTCTTTCGTGCGGTTTTTTTCTTACGAGCCGCCATGGCTCACTCCCTTCGTTATTGATCTGGACTCCATAACAATTCGTTTGCTCTTTTCACAGAGCCAATTCAAAGAGCAATTCAAAGAGGAATAAGAGCCGCAGATGCTA
>JAPUKT010000443.1 GCA_027295555.1 Deltaproteobacteria bacterium | reverse complement strand
GCATGGCGTAAGAATCCTGCGCTCGGCTCCTTCGACATCTTTGGCCGCGACGCCAAGCGCATCTACTATGAGGCCAGCGTGAAGCGCAGCAAGGCCAATTTCCTCTCGGCCGAGTTCCAGGATTGCTTTGGTCACGCGTTGATCGAAGTGCTTCGCCTGCCGACCAACGAAAACGAAATGCTCGCCATCGCGAGTGGGTTGACCGCGCTCGGGGACGACTTGAAAGAGCGAGGCATCGTGGCTGCGTTTTCCTTTGCGCCGAACGATAAGGTGGAGCTTTCCACGGCATTCATCACGGCTGGCTATCGAAAGACCGGCCTTCTAGCGCAAGGCGTTCTCGACAAAGAAGGCGGCCGAAAAGACGCCATTCTGTGGACGCGGAAGCTCGCCAACCCTCTCGGCGAAGACTACGAGTGAGCCTTGCCGACCTACGACTACGCTTGCGACAACTGCGGCCACGAGTTTGAGCGCGAGCAGCGCATCACCGACAAGCCGACTAAGAAGTGCCCCGAGTGCGGGAAGCTCAAGGCGCGGCGTATGATCGGCGGCGGTGGTTTCATCCTGAAGGGCGCCGGCTGGGAGTCGGATCTGTACTCGGGCCCATCAAACCGCTCGAAGAGCGCAAGCACGGGATCGAGCGGAGATTCGTCGAGCAAGAACAGTAGCTCGGAGTTGAGCTCCAGCAGTAGCTCGGAGTCGAGCTCCAGCAGTAGCTCGGAGTCGAGCTCGAGTAGCTCGGGCAGCAGTAAGTCCGACAGCTAGGGACAGCGCCCGCGCCAGTGCCAGCGTCAGCGCCCGCGCCAGCGTCAGCGCCAGCGCCAGCGTCAGCGTCAGCGTCAAGCGTCTCAGGCAGGTTCCAGGTACGACGCGATGATTTTCCGCGTCCCCCACTCCGGAAAGCGAACCGACACACGCGGCGGCGTCCCGAGCATGACCTCGCGAACTTCGCCTACCCCGAACTTGGGATGGCGTACCTGCATGCCCCGACGAAGGCCGGAGATGTCGGTCACGTCGGAGCCCTCGCTGTAGTCGACGTAACTATCGGTCGATGGGCGCTCGGGCGTGCGCGGCTCGGCGGGTCGCGGCAACGGCCAGCTCGACTTCGAACCGATCCAGCTCGTGTCCTCAGCCGGAAGCTCGTTCAAGAACCTCGACGGGATTCCAACACGCTGCTGACCGAAGATACGCCGTACCGCCGCGAAGCTCAGCACGAGGCGCTCTTTGGCACGCGTGAAGGCCACGTATGCGAGCCGCCGCTCTTCTTCGAGCTCTTCCGGGTCTTCCCAAGGATCGATACCCTTGAAGGGGAACACCTGCTCCTCGAGCCCGGTGACCATGACGATTGGGAACTCGAGCCCCTTCGCCGCATGTACGGTCATCAGGGTGACCCGATCTCCCTCGGCTCGTTCGTCTGCCGACGTGTGAAGCGTCACGTTCTCGAGAAAATCGGCGAGCACAGCATCGGGATGTTCCCGCTGAAACTCATCCATCGAGGCCGCGAGCTCCTGCACGTTCTGGAGGCGAGCATCAGCCTCGGGCGTGTCGTCATGCATGAGCATCTCGGCGTATCCGGTACGCTCGACCAGCGCTGCGCCGATCTCGCCGAGCGGGGCATCGGAGGCAGCCACCTCTCGTAAGTCCGAGATCAAAGTGCGGAACCCCGCCAAACGCTTCTGCGTCGCGTTTCGCAGAGCCCAAAGGCTCTCCTCCTCGAGGATGCCCCAAAGGCTTCGGCCGTGTTGAGCGGCCAGGTCGAGAAGCCGCGTGACCGTGGTCTTTCCAATCCCGCGTGCCGGAGTGTTGATGATGCGAAGCAGGCTCATGTCGTCGGCCGGATTGATCGTCACGCGCAGATAGGCGAGTAAGTCTTTCACCTCCGCGCGATCGTAGAAACGCATGCCACCGACGATCCGGTAGCCGATGTTGGCGCTCCGAAGCGCCTCTTCGATCACGCGCGATTGGGCGTGCGTGCGGTAAAACACCGCGACGTCGGAGAAACGATACCCCTGAGCCAAGAGCTCCTGCACCCCCCGTAGCACGAGACGTGCCTCATCCCGTTCATCCATCGTGCGAACGACGAGGACCGCATCCCCCTCCTCGTTGTCCGTCCACAGCTTCTTGGGTTCCCGATCGGTGTTGCGGGCGATGACGGCGTTGGCGGCGCGAAGGATACGCTGTGTCGACCGGTAATTCTGTTCGAGCTTCACCAGTGTCGCGTCGGGAAACGAAGCGCGAAAATCGAGAATGTTGCGGCGATCGGCGCCACGCCAGCGATAGATACTTTGGTCGTCGTCTCCCACCACACAGAGGTTCCGGTGGCCCTCCGAGAGCGATCGCACGAGCCGAAACTGGGCCTGATTCGTGTCTTGAAACTCATCGACCAAGACGTGCGAGAACCTCCCCGCAAGCGCTTCACGAAATGAGTCGTCCGCCTCGAGGCCTCGCACCGTGCGAAAGATCAAGTCCCCGAAATCGAGGGCATTGGCCTGAATGAGCCTCTCCTCGTAGGTCGCGTACACGCGGCGTACGACCTCCGACCACGGGTCGGGCGTTTCGATGCTCTCAGGTCCCTGAACCTCTTGCTTGGCGCGATTGATGCGACCGGCGATCGCCTTCGGCTGGTAGCGCTTCTCGTCCAGTCCGAGATCGCGCAAGACTCGTTTCACCAGAGCGAGCTGGTCCTGGTCATCGTAGATGGTGAAATCCTTGGAAATGCCGAGGCTCTCGCCGTGGCGGCGGAGAAACCGCGCGCACGTCGCATGGAAGGTCCCGACCTGCACCGCGGCCCCCCGATCCCCGAGAAGCCCGAGGAGCCGCTCTAGCATCTCGCCAGCCGCCTTGTTGGTGAACGTCACCGCCAGGATTCGCCATGGGGCGACGTCGTGGGCCGAGATCAGATGCGCCACGCGATAGGTGATCACCCGCGTCTTGCCACTACCCGCGCCGGCAAACACGACGAGCGGGCCACCCTCGTGAACGACGGCCTCACGCTGACGAGAATTCAGAGACCCGAGGTCGAGCACCGCGGGAACCTAGCCGCGGCCACCTCCAGAAACCAGGGGAAAGCGTATGCGCGCACACCATCAAGGGGAGAAAGCTGGCCCTCCCGACGTTTTGCGCGTAAACGGATGGGAAGTGGGTCGCGACGCCGACTAATCCGTGGAAAACGTCCAGGATCTTTGGGTGAATCAACCATTGTCCACCGCGTCCAAGGCGAAAGGGGCCTCCGTCGGCTCTTCTGGTAAGGACGACCATGACTTGGTCAAACGCGTACAAGCAGGCGATTCGAAAGCGTTCCGAGCGTTGTTCGACAGATATCATCGTCGTGCGTTCGCCGTGGCCATGGGCGTCGTGAAAAACCAGGACGATGCTCTCGATGCCGTGCAGGAGGCTTTCGTCAAGGTCCACAAAAACATAAACAAGTTTCAAGGCTCCTCGAGCTTCTATACATGGCTCTACCGCATCGTCATGAATGTCTCCATCGACCACGTCCGACGCACCAGCAGGAGGAAGAACCTCGAGTTCGACGAGCGTACGCTTCACGAACAAAGCGAGGTCGCCGGAGATGGCGCACTCATGCCCAGCGTCACCAACTCGAACCCAGGTCGGGCTGCGTTGCGCCGCGAGTTGGGAGGGGCGATCGAGGCCGCGTTGGAGGAGCTTCCGGAGCACCATCGCGCCGTCATCGTGCTCCGCGAGGTCGAGGAGATGAGCTACGAAGAGATGGCCGAGGTGCTCGGCGTGCCCAAGGGGACCATCATGAGCCGCCTATTTCATGCCAGAAAGAAGATGCAGGCAGCGCTTGCACCTTATCTTTCTGGGGAGGATCCTTCTGAGGGATAGTCATGGAGAACTCGAAGATAGAAGATGAGAAGCTCCAGATGTTCTTCGACGGGGAGCTGCCCCCCGAAGAAGAGACGGCCGTGCGTCGGAGCCTCGAGGCATCGCCCGACCAGGCTGCGCATGTCGCCGAGTGGAAGCAGCTTCGGGACGCCATGCAAAGCGCCTCGGCAGAGTGGGCCGGTGGGATCGACTCCGACGCATTGTTCGCGCGCATCGAGGCACAGATCGACGCACCCGAAGAACAGCCAGCCTTGCGCATCGTTCCAGGTGGTCGCGAGCGCCGCGTGTGGGGCGGCATGGCGACGGGCCTTGCGGCCGCTGCAGCGATCCTGTTGGCGGTGCTGGCATGGCCTGGCGAGCAGTCGCCCACCGAGATGGCCGGAGTGACACGGGGTTCCGAGGTGCTCAAAGTCGATTTCGGCGAATACGCTGGCACCGTCTTCATGGTAGAAGGCGGCGCGGGCCAACCGTTGAGCGTGATCTGGATCAGCGATGAGGAGATTGCGGTTCCATGAACGCGATTCGGTACATGCTCGTGCCCAGCGTACTGCTGGTTTGCTCCGTCGCTTTTGGGCAGGGCTCCAACCTGGTCCGGTCGGATCGCGCCGTTGCGCGAGGCGTCTCGGCGGAAGTGCTGGTGGTGCTCGCCAAGGAGGAGGCCGGCTCGATCGATCCAGAGCTCAAGAAGCTGACCGCGCTGCGTCGTCCTCCATTCAACTCCTTTCGCTCGATGAAGATCTTGTCGAAGCCCAAGATGAAACTGATTCCCGGAAGAGACGCCGTGGTGTCGCTACCGAACGGCCGTCGCCTGAAGCTCGCGCTGCTCCAAGTGATGCCAGACGGCCGTTACAAGATGAAGGTCTCGATCAATCGACCCGACAAGGTCGACTATCTGCCGCTTCTGCAGGTCGTCGCCTCGGCTGGTGATCCTTTTTTCGTGGCGGGCCAGACCTACAAGGGCGGAACGCTGGTCGTCGGGGTGACCGTAGACCCTAAGAAGACCGGGCGGCTTCCATAGCGCTGGTCGATGCGTGCAGACGATCCCGATGTGATCGAAATCGAAGGTCCGCCCCCGCTCTCGCATCCCGCGGAGGTCGTGATCGAGGCGCTTTCGCCCGTGGTTACTCCAGAGCGCCGACGACGAATCCAGCACGTGGTTTCACAGCGGACCGATGACCTGGTCGTGGTACTGGACTCGATTTCCGACCCCCACAACTCGAGCGCCGTGCTGCGAAGCGCCGATGCGTTTGGGATTCAAACGGTGCACGTGATCGTGGGGCGCTACGGTTTTCGGGCGTCGCGGGGGGTTTCGAAGGGGACGCACCGATGGCTGGACGTCATTCGATACGAGACACCGCAAGCGTGTGCGAGGCGACTCAAGGATGAAGGCTATGCGATCTACGTTGCCGGGATGGGAGCAGACCAAGACCCCGAGGGCCTGCGAGAGCAATCGCGCCTCGCAATCGTGTTCGGCAACGAGCATCACGGGGTCTCGCCTGAGATGGCGGAGTTGGCTGACGGTACTTTTTCGATACCGATGCGAGGATTCGTCGAGAGCCTGAACGTATCCGTGGCCGCGGCGATCACCATACAAACCCTTGCCGCAGGGACCCGCGCCCCGTTGAGCGAAGCGCGGCAACGCGCGCTCGAGGCGAGATTCCTCATGAATTCCGCCAAGAATGCCGACCAAATCATCGATGAATTCATCGGGAATGATTAGGGCCCTCGGGGTGTCATGAATTAGGGGGAAGTCCGGAGACAGGGGATGCTATAGCCCCGCGGAACGCAGAGATCGATGGCAGCGAAGCGAACACAGAAGAGGCGAGCGAAGGGGCGCAAGCGCAAGAAATGGCACTCTCGAACCGGATCGATGCTGCCGAAGCTGATCGGCGCCGCACTGATCGTCGGCGCGGTCGTGGTGATGGGGACGTACGCTTACTTCAGCCGTGATCTCCCCTCGGTGAGCGCGCTCCGCGACTACAAGCCTCCACAGACCACGCGGGTCTACGATCGGCATGGACAGGTGATAGGCGAGATCTTCACCGAGCGCCGAACGGTGATTCCTCTTTCGGAAGTCCCGCGACACGTGGTCCTTTCGGTGCTCGCCGCCGAAGACGCGGATTTCTACGAGCACGAGGGGCTCGACTACGCCGGGATCTTGCGGGCCGTGGGCCGCGACATCGTCAGCGGGCGAGCGGCCCAGGGCGGAAGCACGATCACGCAGCAGGTCGTCAAGCTCATGCTGCTCACCCCGGAACGCACGCTTTCACGAAAAATTCGTGAGCTGATCTTGGCGAGACGCCTCGAAAACGAGCTTTCGAAAGACGAGATCCTACACCTGTACTTGAACCACGTGAATTTCGGCCGCGGACGCTACGGAATTCAAGAAGCCGCCCAGTATTACTTCGGCAAGAACGCGAGTGAGCTCACGTTGGCGGAGGCAACGCTCTTAGCCGGGGTTCCGCAGGCGCCGGCGCGGCTCTCCCCTCGGAGTAACCCCGAGGCGGCAGCGCGCAGGCAGCGCTACGTGCTGAGCCAGCTGGCCTCGAAACGCGAGGTGTACTGGCCCGACCTCACCGAGGAAGCGATCGCGGCGGCCCGCGAAGAGAAAGTGGAGACGATTCCCCTGCCGGAAGCATCAGGCGGCGCGCCGGAGGTCCTCGCGATCGCGAGACAGGCTCTTCGCACGGCTGCTGGGGATGAGTCACTCGGCGAAGGTGGCTACGCCGTCCACACGACGATTGACCTCGGGTTGCAGAAGCACGCGCGGCAAGCGCTCCAACGCGGGCTGAGGGCGATCGACGAGCGCCAAGGGTACCGGGGCCCCTATCCCACCAGGAACCGGCGCCGCGGTCCGAAGGCAACGCCCCCGGTGAACAGCTTGCGTATGGGCCGCACCTACGTCGCCAAGGTGTTCAAGACCGACGACGGCAAGGAGCAACTGCGACTCGAGGTCGCGGGTCACCCCGCCGTCCTGCGGATGCGGGACCTCGAGCGCTACAACCCAGACGGGCTTTCGGCGTCGAAGTTCGCGAGGCCTGGGGACCTGCTCCCCGTTTCGATCACGCAACTCGGGAGCGAAGAAGACCCTGCGGTGGCCCGGGCCGAACGAGGGCCCGACGGGTCTGTCGTCGTGATCGAGCCCCGATCCCGAGATGTGTTGGCGTTGGTCGGCGGTTATGCGGCGCGGAGCGGGTTCAACCGAGCGACGCAAGCGATTCGTCAGCCCGGAAGCGCGTTCAAGCCGATCGTATACGCACGGGCCATCCAGTCCCGGCGCTTCACCCCAGCCTCGTTGGTCGTGGATGCCCCCGCCGTGTACGAAAAATGGAAGCCCCGCAACTACGAGCAGTGGAACTATCAGGGTGCGGTGCGCCTCCGTGAAGCGCTCGCACGATCGATCAATATGGTGGCGATCCGCGTGATCGAAGACCTCGGCGTGCAGGATGTCGCTGAGTTCGCGCGGCAGGACGGGATCACGACCAAGTTGGAAGAAGACATGGCGCTGGCACTCGGCGCGAGCGGGGTAAAGCCGATCGAGCTAGCGAACGCGTACGCGACGTTCGCCGCCGGGGGCCGTTGGGCCCCGACGCGACTCGTGATCAAGATCGTCAGCCCCGACGGGACCAACATCCCAATGGAACCGCTCGAGCCTGCGAGGGACGTGATGACCCCCGACGAGGCGTACGTCATGACCAGCATGCTACGGAGCGTCGTAACCTCAGGCACGGGCACGCCGGCGCTTCGCCTCAAACGTGCAGTCGGGGGCAAGACGGGAACCAGCAACGAGGCGCGCGATGCTTGGTTCGTGGGCTATTCACCGTCAGTCGTTGCAGGCGTGTGGGTGGGCTTCGACGATTCGCGCTCTCTAGGAAAACGGGAAACCGGTGCGCGCAGCGCGCTGCCGATCTGGGTCGAGGTCATGGAGGTCGCCGATCAAACCCCGAAAGAGACCGATTTCGCGATGCCGAGCGGTGTAATCATCGCGCCGATCGACCCAGCATCGGGGTTTCTCGCGTATGAAGGCCAAGAAGACGCGATCGATGAGGTGTTTCTCACGGGAACCGCACCTGTCGATATCGCGCGGCCCCCTGACGTAGCAGACCCGAATATGTTCCTCATGGAGCAGTTCGACGAAGAAGACGCCTCGCCCGAAACGACTCGCCTCGAGGATCGGGTCCTCGGCGATTTGGCTCCGCCATGAGCTCGCTGAGCACGCGGGTAGTCGTGCTCTTCGCCCTGGTTGCGATATTCCCCGTCGCGTTGACGGCCATCGTTTGGCTCGGGGTGGCGAATTGGGGAGGGAACGAACCGACGCGCGAAGTGGAGTTGGCGCGACGGTACCTCCGGTCGCTAGAGGAGCAGCGCGAGGCCGCGGTGACCGCGCTGTGCCGAGACGACCTGGTCGTCGATCGACTCTTGACGAGCCGAAGCGAGGCTGCGCCGTCGGAGCTCGATTACGATCGGTTGTTCCGTGGCGCGATGCGGGGCGCTGGGCTTCAAGCGTTGTGGGTTCTCGATTCGAGGTCAGGTGAGGTGATCGCCGCAGGGCACAGAAACCGGATCATCGGACGTGATGGGTCCGCGCTGCTGCGGCAAGCACGACTGGCTGGGGAGCAGCCCTTCGTAGTCGCACTCGGCGGGCACGACCATCAGAAGTTTCTGGCTCGCGCATGTGCGATCGAGCGCGGCGGCGCCAAGGTAACGGTCGTCGGCGCACACCGATTCACCGACCTTCGCGCTCTCGACCCCGACCGCATCCTCATCATCGCCGAGCTGTCGGACAGGGACACACCGATCGCCGAACTGGCAGACGCCGAAAACGCAGCGAAGGAGATCGTGGTCTGGCGTTCCGGGATCGACCAGGGCACCCCACCGCTGCTCCTGTGGATGGGGTGCGTCGCCCTCCTCGCCGTCGGGCTCGCGCTGCTGTTCGGTGGCTACCTGAATCGCTGGCTGCAGTCGTCGGTCGACGAGCTCACTGAGGCCGCCGCCCGGATCGGCGCGGGTGACTTCGCTACCACGCTTCGCGAAGGCCAAACCGGAGCCTTTCGAGCGACGGCGACCGCCTTCAACCGCATGACCCGCGATCTGCGAAACGCCCAGGAACAGCTTCGCCAGACCGAACGGATCGCGGCATGGCAGGACATCGCGAAGCGCCTTGCTCACGAGCTCAAGAACCCGCTATCTCCCATTCGCCTCTCGATCGAAACACTGCGCAAGGCTCACGCCCGATCACACGACGACTTCGATGCCCTCTTCGACGAATCGACCAAAACAATCCTTCAGGAAGTCGAGCGTCTTCGACACATCGTCAACGAGTTCAGCCGGTTCGCCAGGCTCCCCGCTCCAACGCTCCGCGAAACCGACCTGCGGGAGATCGTTCCACAGGCGGTGTCGCTCTACGTGCCAGGTGAAGTCGCCGTGAGCGCGGAGCTACCCGGGCACCCCGTCCGGGCGCAGGTCGATGCTGAGCAGATCACACAGGTTCTGCACAACTTGTTGCAGAACGCCAGCGACGCCGCACGCGCGGCGCATCCGAACGGAGGA
>JAPUKT010000442.1 GCA_027295555.1 Deltaproteobacteria bacterium | reverse complement strand
CGCGGCACCATGATCTCACGGGCCACGGTGTTCTTGAATTCGAGGACGCTGCGGAGCATCCGTGCATGGTCTTCGGCGATCGAGCCCGTCTCTTCCCCCCGCTCGATGACGTGCTCGACCGTGAGGTCAGTCAATCGCGCTGGGTCGCCGACTCGAACCTCCGGAACGAAACGGGTCACCAAAGCGCTTACCCAATTCAAGGGCTCCGCCAGTGGAATCAGCAACAGCTCGACCGGGCGTAGCCACTTCCAGACCTCGAGTGTGGCTTCCCCGGAACGCCGGCGGATGATGGTGCCTGCGATGGTCGCAATCACCGCATACGCGACCGAAACCACGATCACGCCGATCAGCGCATCGATCGGTGTCCCCGCCTGCAGGAGCGAGTACCCAACGAACGCTGCCGCAATGGTGACACAAAGGACCCTGCCCATGAGAAGGCGGACCTGCACCGCGCTGAGCTCTCGCGAGATTCGCGCGGCCACCCTGGCGTTACGTCCACCCGCCTCGGCAAGAGCCTGAAGGCCAGCTTCGCCGAGAGTGTGGAGGCCCGCACTGACGCCGGCTAGCAGCGCGCCCAAACCCACGCCGCCGAGTACCGTGGCGACCAACTTTATACTGGGAACGTCCAAGGCTTTGAGACTCTTTAGATTACCGGGGACCCGATGGAACCGCAACAAGCGGTTTTGCCCTCAGCCGCGCTGGTCGCGAAGCGCCCGAATTCTCAGGCGAAGCGCGTTGAGCCGGATGAAGCCGGTCGCGTCCTGCTGGTCATAGACCTCGTCCTCTTCGAAGGTCGCATAGTCTGGGTCATAGAGGGTGTTCGGGCTCCGTCGACCGATCACCTCGGCGCTTCCCTTGAAGAGCTTGACGCGAGCTTCGCCGGTCACGTCCTTTTGGGAGTCGTCGATGAGGGTCTGGAGCATTTCGCGCTCCGGCGCGAACCAGAAGCCGCGGTACACCAGCGAAGCGTACTCCGGGATCAGGCTGTCACGGATCCGGAGCACCTCGCGGTCCATCGTAAGTGACTCCACCGCCCGGTGCGCCCTTTGAAGAATCGTGCCGCCGGGGGTCTCGTACACACCCCGCGACTTCATGCCCACGAATCGATTCTCGACGATGTCGACTCGCCCGACTCCGTGCTTGGCGCCAAGCTCGTTGAGGCGGCCGATCAACGCAGCGGGGCCGAGTCGCTCGCCGTCGACGCTCACCGGATCGCCCTTCTCGTAACCAATCACGACGTACTGCGCCTCGTCAGGAGCGTCCTCCGGGGCGGTCGTCCAGCGGAACATGTCCTTGCGCGGCTCGTTCCATGGGTCCTCGAGCACGCCACCCTCGTAGCTGATGTGAAAAAGGTTGGCGTCCATCGAGTACGGCTTCTCGGCAGTCACCTCGATCGGGATCTTGCGGTCCTTGCAATAAGCAATGCAATCGCTCCGCGAGCGCAGCGACCACGTCCGCCAAGGTGCGATCACCTGGATCCGCGGATCGATTGCCATCGCCGTGAGCTCGAAGCGAACTTGGTCGTTTCCCTTGCCCGTGGCACCGTGGGCAATGGCGTCTGCGCCCTCTTCACGCGCGACCTCCATCATCGCCTTGGCGATCACCGGGCGAGCGATCGAGGTGCCGAGCAGGTACTCCCCCTCGTAAATGGCGTTTGCGCGCAGCATCGGGAAGCAGAAGTCGCGGGCGAACTCCTCCTTGAGGTCGGCGATCACGCATTTCGACGCGCCGGTCGCGAGGGCCTTCTCGTCGAGGCCTCCAAGCTCCTCACCCTGCCCGACGTCCGCGCAGAAAGCGACGACCTCGGCTCCGTAGGTCTCTTTGAGCCAAGTCAGAATCACCGATGTATCGAGCCCGCCACTGTAGGCGAGCACAATCTTCTTGGGGGAAGCAGCCATGGCCCGAGATGGTAGTGTTCCGCCCACCTGGTGCAAGGAGGCGGGCTACGCCACGCGCTCGATGGCTTTGGCATCGAGGAGCTCGGTAAAGACGCGGAGCGCCTCGAGCCTGCCCATCTGGCAGAGGTCGAGGACCTCGCCCACGGTCGTCTGGCCGTCCACCAAGGACAGCAGAAACGCCGCCTGGTGGTCGAGGCCGAGCCATTTGATCTTCGCGGCCGGCACCGAGACGTTGAAGATGTAATCGAGTGACCCGATGCGGGTCGCGTATCGAACCTCGAGCCGTTCCCGACTGCTCTCGGCGTACCGCCGGGCTTCCTCATCCTCCGGCTCTCGGCCGAGCTGGAGCTCGGCAGCGCTCAACGCTGCTGCATAGTCTCCGAGCGCAAAGCGATCCGCGATCGCGTGATGAACCTCGTCTCGCGTCGCAGTCGAGCCTTCGTCAAGCACCGCAGGCGGCCGGTCTGGGGAGGCGGACTGTGCAGCGGGGGGAGGCGGAAGACTCCGTCGATCGCGATCGATGACCCAAGCGTCGCCCGAGGGGCGGATCGTAGGACGCTCGTCCTCCGCCTTAGACGCGAGCCCGCCGGTCAAATCGATGTCGCCGTCAGCACCCAGAACACTCGGGAAAACGGAACCACTCGATTCGCGGATGCCCGAGCTCATCCCTTACGCCGACTTGCCCACCACGCCCTTGAACATGCGCTGTGTACGGCCGAGCGACTCCAGCTCGTCCTTGAGACCCGCAATGTCGCCTCGCTCCAGCAGCGTCCGCGCGTTGTCGATCACCCCCTTGGCTTTGTCGATCGCATCGCGGCCGAAATCGCTTCCGGCGACGATCTGCTCCACCTCCGGGAACAAGCGCTCGATCTCAGCGATGAGGGTCTCGGCCTCCTGTCGTACTTGCTCGGACGCCTCGTCCCCGCGCCGGGTCACCTCATAGTCGGACGCATCGGTCATCATGTCGTCGATCTCGTCCTCGGTGAGTCCACTGGTCGCCGTCACGGTGATCGACTGTTCCTTGCCCGTCTCCACGTCTTTGGCGTGCACGCTCACGATACCGTCGGCGTTGATCTCGAAGGTGACCTCGACCTCGAGCTCCCCTGCCGACGCGCGGCGAAGCCCCGTGAGAATGAACTCACCCAGAAGCTCGTTGTCTTCGGCGCGCCGCGACTCGCCTTGCAAGACGAGGATCTTCACGGCTGTCTGATTGTCCCGCACCGTGGTGAACGGCTTGCTACGCGACGTCGGAACGGTGGTGTTCTGCACGATGAGCTCCTCGAAGTAGCCACCGACGACCATGATGCCGAGCGTGTGCGGCGTGACGTCCAAGAGCACCATGTCCATCTCGTGCGTCTCGTCGACGAGCGCAGCGCCTTGAATGGAAGCGCCGAGACCCACGACCTCGTCCGGATGCACGCCCTTGCAAGGGTCGCGCTGGAAGAAGTTGCTGACCCGTTCCTGCACTTTCGGCATGCGGGTCATCCCGCCCACGAGGATGATGTCCTCGAGCTCGTCCTTATCAAGACCGGCCTCCCCAAGCGTCAACTCGCAGATCTGAACCGTGCGGTCGATCAAGTCCGCCGTTAGCTCCTCGAGCGTCGCCCGCGTGAGCAAACGCTGAAGGTGCAACGCCTCGTTCCTGGTGCTGGAGATGATGAACGGCAGATTGACCTCGGTCTCGGTCACCGCCGACAGCTCGCACTTCGCCTTTTCCGCGGCGTCTTTCAAGCGCTGCAAGGCCATGCGGTCTTGGCGGAGGTCGATGCCGTGCTCGTGCTGAAACCCTTCTACCAGCCAATCGATGACGCGCTGGTCGAAGTCTTCACCGCCGAGGAACGTGTCGCCCGCCGTGCTGATGACCCTGAACACCCCGGAGCTCGAAATCTCCAGGATAGAGATATCGAACGTCCCGCCGCCAAGGTCGAAGACTGCGACCGTCCGGTCGATGTTCTTGCCGAAGCCGAAGGCAAGCGCAGCCGAAGTCGGCTCGTTGATGATGCGGATGACATCGAGGCCAGCGATGGCCCCGGCGTCCTTCGTCGCTTGGCGCTGGTTGTCGTTGAAGTATGCGGGCACCGTCACGACGACCTTTTGGATCTCCTCGCCGAGATAATCCTCGGCGACCATCTTCATCTCTTGGAGCACCATCGCGCTGACCTCGGGGATGCTGTAAACCTTGTCGCGCATCTTGATGCGGCAGTCCCCGTGAGGGCCCTCGACGATGTGGAACGGACAAGTCTGAATCGCGTTCTTCACCTGTGGGGTATCCCACTTGCGCCCGATCAGCCGCTTCGCGGCGAAGACGGTGTTCTCGGCGTTGGTGACCGCTTGCCGTTTCGCGATGTGCCCGACCAATCGCTTGCCACCCTCGGTGACAGCGACCATCGACGGAGTCACCTTGTACCCTCCGCGATTGGCGATGACGACGGGCGTGCCGCTTTCGACGACGGTAACGCACGAGTTGAACGTTCCTAGGTCAATCCCTATGACTCTTGCCATACCCCTCTTTCCGAGCGCTCGAATGCAGCACCCACATCACCCCTCGAGCTGCTTTCTGAGATTTTTCACCATCTCGTGGCCTGGGTCCAGCTTTGCGGCCTCCGTGAGCTCTTTGGCGGCGCTCTGGTCCATCCCGGCATCGATGTAGATCCGGGCTAAAAGCAGCCGCGTATCGAGCGAATCGGGCTTGAGCTCGAGGCTCTGTTGGGCGAAGTCACGGGCCTTCCGGAGGTCTCCTCCCGCGGTCATTAGCGCCTTGGCAGCACGGCGTGGAGCCTCGGGATCATCGGGCGCAGCCTCGGTCACTTTCGCCCACGAGATGCTCGCCGCTGCCCAGAGGTTGTTCTCTTCCTCGTACTTGGCCTGCTCGCGGTGGATGTCGAGCAACTCAACACGCAGGTTCGAGTTCACGCGGCGATACTGTTCCTGAAGCCCTCGGCTATTCGAATCGAGCGCGATCGCCATGCGCAAGGACGCGGCAGCTGCGGCCAGATTGCCATGGGCTTCCGCAATACGCGCGTTGTCGATGTGGCGCTCTGCCCGGTCCACGCCGCCGGTGAGCACGGCGGTATCCTTGAGCGATCGGGTGAGGTCCCTCAGCGCCGCCTTCTTCCCGACCCGCACACTCGGGAAGGGAATCGAACTTGTCCGCTTTTTGGGCTGCCGCTTGGCCCTGCCCACGAGCCGCCGTTCGAGAAGCTCGCGCTTACGCTCCATGCGCTCGTGCTCGGGAGACCCAGGAACGACGGAGCGCGCCGGCGGGGCACTCTCACGGATCGGGGTCGGGTCCGGAGTTTCAGTAGACGTCCAATCGCCTGAGGCGGGAGCGGGACTTTTCTCGGCAACCGGGACCTTGGAGAGGGCCCTGGTCATGGCTTGGGCTCGTCGCTCGACGCGGTTCATCTGCTTTTCCGCCGCGTTCACCGCGATTTGCTGCTGCAGATACCGATCGTAGGCTTCCCGCTTCTTCGGGCGCCCAATCGCCTCGTAAGAGTCGGTGATCTTGCGAAAAACCGCCTCCATCTTCGATTGAAACGATCCGAGCCGCTTTCCGTAGTAGGCGTCCGGGTGGAAGGTCTTCGAAAGCGCAAAGTAGGCCTTTCGGATTTCCTGCCGGTCAGCGTTGACGGCCACTCCGAGACGCTCGTAGTGATTGAGCTTGTCGGCCCTTTGGAAGGCCTCGAGGATCTGCT
Source organism: Deltaproteobacteria bacterium (assembly GCA_027295555.1). GTDB lineage: Bacteria > Myxococcota_A > Polyangia > Polyangiales > Houyiibacteriaceae > SG8-38. The sequence goes on along the minus strand of JAPUKT010000442.1, from coordinate 2,827 downwards.
TCTGAACGTCCTCAGGGAGCTCGGCATCCTCCGCGACATCGGTCTCGGGAGGCGCGCTCGACCCCTTGGGCTCTACCCACCCGATGAGGTCGAGCGAGATCAAGTGCTCGATCACCTCCACCACTTCTTCGGTCGGCAGCACCGTGACGTCGGCGATGTCTTCTACGTTGAGGATCCCGTCGATGCACGAATGCACGAACCCTTCCTTCGCGCCGATGTCGTGAGCCCTCGCGTCGGCCCCCTCGACGAGTCGTGGGATCTTCTCCTCTGGCATCGACTCGCTAGTGCTCCCCCCTCATCACACTGTAGCGCGCAGCTTACGCAATCAGCCACTCTAGGAGTGCCTTCTGGGTGTGAAGGCGGTTCTCGGCCTCGTCCCAAACCCGGGACTGAACACCGTCGATGACCGATGCGCTCACCTCTTCACCGCGATGAGCGGGCAGGCAATGGAGGAAAATCGCGTCCGAGTCGGCGCGCTCCATGATGCCATCGTCGACGACGAAGCCGGAAAAGGCGTCCTGCCGCTCCTTGGCTTCACCCTCCTGGCCCATGCTCGCCCAGACGTCGGTCGTGATGACCCTGACGCCCTCGGCCGCTTCTTCAGGGCGCTCGACGAGGCGGATGTTGGCACCGCGCGCGCGAGCGTCGGCGAGGATCTTCGCGTCGGGCTGATATCCGGACGGACACGCGAGTGCAAGCTCGAAGCCGGCGACCGCGGCCGAGACGATCCACGAATGCGCCATGTTGTTGCCATCGCCGATCCACGCGACGCGAACATCTTTCAGCGAGGGCCCAAAGCTCTGCCGAACCGTCATCAGGTCGGCGAGCAATTGACAAGGATGAAAGCGATCGGAAAGCCCGTTGACCACCGGGATGGTCGAGCTCTGGGCGAGCCTTTCGAGTCGATCGTGGCCGAAGGTTCGGTAGACGACCCCGTGCACGTAACCGCTCAGCATTCGAGCGGTATCTTCGATCGGCTCACCCCGGCCAAGCTGAGTATCCTTGGAAATCAGCGTCACCGGAAGCGCACCGAGCTCGTGAATCCCGACCTCGAAAGACAAGCGAGTTCGGGTGGACGCCTTCTCGAACACGATTGCGATGGACTTGCCATCGAGCGGTTTCGGGTGCTCGGATGTGCCGCGGAGTGCCTTGAGCGCGGAAGCGCGGTCGAGCAGCTGGATGAGCTCGTCGTGGGTAAAGTCCGAGATCGTGAGGAAGTGCCGCAGGGTCATGTCTTCCTCGGAGCGTTGACGAGGATCGGTTCCAAAACGGCAAGGCCCTCGTCGAGCTCTTCCTGGGTCACATTCAACGACGGCGAAATCCGAATGACATTGCCGCCCGCCAAAGTGAGGAGAAGCCCCGCCGAAAAAATCGCGTCGAGCGTTGCCGCGGGGTCGACGTCATCGGCGAGCACGAGCCCCTGCAAGAGGCCGAGCCCCCGCGTTCCGGCGGTGCTGGGCAGCCGCTCGTTGATTTCGTGAAGCCGGTTCGCGAGATATTCGCCCAATCGGTTGGCGTTCTCGATCAGGCCCTCTTCCTCGATGATGTAAAGGACTGCAAGGCCCGCGGCGCATGCCAGCGGGTTGCCGCCAAACGTGCTTGCATGGCTGCTTGGGGGAAGGCCCCCTGCGAGGCGCTCGGTCACCGCCATCGCGCCCAGCGGAAAACCGCCGCCGATTCCTTTGGCGAACGAGCATGCATCGGGCACCACGTCGAACCATTCCTGGGCAAGGAACCTGCCGGTACGCGCGTAGCCGGTTTGGATCTCGTCGAGAAAGAGCAACGCGCCACGTTCGTCGCAGATGCGCCGCGCGCCTTGGATGAACTCCGGCGTTGCGACGATGATCCCACCCTCGGCTTGCACGGGCTCGAAAATGACGGCCGCAGTCTCATCCGTCACCGCCGTGTCCAGCGCCGCGAGGTCGTTGAAGTCGATGAAGCGCACACCCTCGAGGAGCGGTGCCATCCCTTTGTGGTACTTGGTCTGCCCCGTGAGCGAGAGCGAGCCCATGGTTCGACCGTGAAAGCTATTGTAGGTCGAGACGAACTGCACCCGCTTTTCATCGCCGCGGTCGTAGTGGTAGCGCCGGGCGAGCTTCAACAGCGCCTCGTTTGCTTCGGAGCCGCTGTTGCAGAAGTACACCTTGTCGAACGGGGTGCGCGCGCAGATCGCCTCGGCGAGCTCGATAGCGCGATCGTTGTAGAAGAGGTTCGACACGTGCATCAGGCGCGCGGCCTGCTCCCCGATCGCCGCGGCGAGCGTCGGATGGCTGTGGCCCACCGAAAGCACGGAAATGCCCCCCGATAGGTCCAGGTACTCGCGGCCGGATGCATCGGTGACGCGACGCCCACGCCCGTGCGTCAAGACGACCGGCGCCGGGGCGTAGTTGCCGAGCTGAACCTCTTTCGCGGTGCGAAGCATGTCATCCTGCCTGGTCATGGTGTGCTCTAGGGAAGCCCGCGACATACCACCATTGCAGAAGGGCGTCGACCCCGGCCGACGTTCGCTCAGCGCGTGATCTCGGTGCCGATGCCTTGATCGGTGAAGATCTCGAGCAGCACCGCGTGCCGCACCCGGCCGTCGATGATGTGTGCCTTGCAAACGCCGGCTGACAGCGCATCGAGGGCGCACTCGACCTTGGGAATCATCCCACCCTGGATGACACCGTCGAGCTTCAAGGCGTCGATTTCACCGGAGCTGAGAGAGCTCACGACCTCGCCGTCTCTCCCGTGCACGCCTTCGATGTCGGTGAGAATGACGAACTTCCGCGCGTGAAGGGCTTCGGCGACTTTTCCGGCCACCATGTCGGCGTTCACGTTGAGCGAG
>JAPUKT010000441.1 GCA_027295555.1 Deltaproteobacteria bacterium | reverse complement strand
GATCGTCGCGACCGTCTTCCTGGTCCGCATGAGCCCGGTGATGACGCTGCTGGCGCTCGTTCCGCTTGCTGCCTTCGCGTTCGTCTCCACCAAGGCGTTCCAAAGGCTACGCCCCGCGTTCCGCGACCGGGGGGCCATCCGGGCGGAGGTCACAGGCCGGCTCACCGAGGCGCTCGGTGGCATCCGAGTCATCAAGGGCTTTCATGCGGTCGACAAGGAAGGCGAGATCTTCCACGCCGGAGTCATGCGCATCTTCGAGAACGTGAAGACGACCCTCAAGACCTCGAGCCTGGTGACCAGCCTGGGGGCGTTCTTCATGGGCCTCGCGGGCGTGTTGGTCATGGGGTACGGCGGGCTCTTGATCCTTCAAGGCGAGCTCACGGTCGGCGAGCTCTTCGCCTTCACGCTCTTCCTCGGCTTCCTCATCGCACCAGTCGTCCAGATGGCGAACATCGGGACACAGATGACCGAAGCGTTCGCGGGGCTCGACCGAACCGCCGAGCTGCTTTCCTGGCCCCGAGAGGACGACGACCCGAGGCGCACGATCGAGATGCCGGCCATCAACGGCCATGTCGAGTTCGAAAACGTGCACTTCCGTTACGACGAGGACAAGCCGGTCCTCAAGAACATCTCGTTCAAGGCCACGCCCGGAACGGTGATCGCGCTCGTCGGCAGTTCGGGTTCGGGCAAGTCGACGCTCGCAGGGCTTGCGGCCACGTTCCTGGAGCCCGACGAGGGCAGGGTGCTCGTCGACGGCATCGATCTGCGGGAGGTGAAGCTCTCGACCTACCGGGACCAGCTCGGCCTGGTGCTCCAGGACGACTTCCTGTTCGACGGCACTATCCGTGACAACCTCCTCTTCGCGCGGCCATCGGCGAGCGAGCACGACGTTCGAGAGGCCGCCGAGCAGGCTTATGTGTCGGAATTCACCGACCGCTTTCCCGAGGGACTCGATACGATCATCGGAGAGCGCGGGGTGAAACTGTCGGGCGGACAGCGGCAACGCGTGACGATCGCGCGTGCATTGCTCGCCAACCCCAATATTCTTCTGCTCGACGAAGCGACGTCGAGCCTCGATACCGAGAGCGAGACGCTCATCCAGAAGAGCCTCAACCAGCTCCTTCGCGGCCGCACCACGTTCGTCATCGCGCACCGGCTCTCCACCATCCAGCGCGCCGACATGATTCTGGTCATCGAGAACGGCGAAATCGTCGAGCGCGGCAAGCACGACGACTTGATCGCGCGCGAGGGAAGGTACCACCAGCTGTACACGGTGCAGGCACGGATCTGAGACGTCCGGTTCAACAGCCTCGTCCCTTGTCCGCGGCTAACACCTCCTCTACCGTTTTCAGCAAGGCAGGCCGGTTGGAACCGCCCAACTTTTCAGACTGAGTCGGAAAACGAGGGTCCGCGATGGCGCACAAGTACTGTCCGATTTGCGAGCAGGAATTCTCCGCTGAACGTAAGGCGTGCCCCGACTGTGGCGCCCTGATCGACGGGCCGGGCCGGGACGACGGTTCGAGCGCTCGCACGTGGCAGGCCCTTGCCTTGGCCCTGGCGCTCGCCGCGTTCGTGGTCTACTCGGGTATGGTCCGAGAGACAGGGTCGGCACCCGAGCTCGAAGCTCTGCACTCGTCCGAGGAAGCGATCGTACAGTGTCGCCAGGGTATCGAGTCGAGGCTCGCGGACCGGAGTGGGACGGTACAGGGGTTACTCGAGGCCGAGTATCTGCAGGGCGCCGAGTATGTGGTACGCGGGGACGTGAGCGTGATGAATGGAAGGCGGCGCGTCACCAGCTCCGTCCTCTGCGAAGCTCAGTTCCGGCCTGAAAGCGGATGGACGATCGAGCACGTCGAGCTCGGGTCCTAGACTTCTACTTCCACCTCTTCTCGGGCGAATCCGTGCCCGGATACTCGAAGTGGTAGAAGTTGAGCGAGCCGTCGTGCTGGATATGCATGTGGACCCGCATTTTCTCGGGGTCGTTTGGGTCGCGCACGTTGAACGTCAGGAACGACACCCCGGGAGTGAACGCGAAGCCGGCATTGATCAACTCATCCTCGTCGGGAAGCGCGAAGTTGTCGGAGAAGTACTCTTCGATGGCGTGCGACGCCGACTTCAAATCCGCTAGGGCGGCGCTGTTGTAGGCTCTCTGACGCACGTCGTCGAACTGCGGGATGGCGATGGCCGCGAGCAGTCCGATGATCACCACGACGATGAGCAGCTCGATCAGTGTGAACCCACGAGCGTCGCCGAGCCGAGGGCCGCTGGCGAGCGTGGGACGTCGCATTTTTGTATCGAGCGCGGCAATGTCTTGCCTACCCATCGTTGACTCCGTCGTTGTTAGAAACGGCGGCGTGACGCGATCCGTAGGCGTTCACACCCGGTCGCTACCGGTCGGGTAAGGACCAAACGTTGCAAGGTGTGTGCCACCAAACAGCCGGCGTCGCGCCGGTAGCCCTTTGCGGACCTCCCAGCTGTGAACGAGTGAGGCTAGCGGTTGCTGCCTGCTAGCATCTCGAACGGATCCTCCACCGTGCCCGCGTTGCTCTTCAGCTCCTCCAACACCGCCGCGAGATCACCTGCTCGGGCGTCCAGTAATGCAGCGAAGTCGGGCAGCCTGTGATAGTAGCGTATACGACTGAGCAGGGTAGCGTTGTTGAGCGGCGTATTGCGGAAACCGCTGAAGGTGACCGACTCGAAGGTCGGTGCCACGTCGGCGTCGAAGCGCGCGAGGGATCGCTCGAATACCCCGCCTCGTTGTGAGACTTTTTCTTCGTAGGAGAGTCCGGTGTCGTCGTAGACCGCGTTCAGCTCTTCCATCATCTCGTCGATGAAGACGCTGAAGCGCTGATAGTCCCTCCACCGCGCCTGGGCGCGCAAACACTTCAGCGTGTCCGGCCCGCCACCGTCGCGTGTGCAGAAGAACTGAGCCGCGCCTACTCGCCCGACGAACGTCGCGAAGCTCTCGTTGAAGCCGACCTGCCCCGAGACGAACAGATAGCGATGGGAGAGCTCGTGCAGGACGGTCTCCACCACTTCCACGTCGTCGGCTCGCAGCATGGTCGAGAGAATCGGGTCGTTGAACCACCCGAGCGTGCTGAAGGCCGCCGTGGGGCGAAGGTAGGTGTCGTAGCCTTCCTCTTCGAGGTCCGCCTGTTGGTTCTGCGCGTCCTCGAGCGAGAAGAATCCCTTGTACGGCATGCGGCCTACAATGGGGAACCACCACGTCTTGGGAACGAGCCGGTCCTTGTGCGCTGCCGACACCACGAGCGCGAGGGTGTCCCTATCGAGCTGGGTGAACATGGTGTAAGCATCACCGACGTCTATGCCGAGCTCGTTCGCCGCGAAGCGCCGCGCCTCGAACACGAAGGAGAGCTTTCCCCTCGTGGCGGCATCGATCGTCAGGTCGTTCAGCACCTCCGGAATGTCTCGCCGCGCACGTAGGATGTGCATCTCCGCAATGCCGGCCTTGATCACATAGATCGGGGAGCAGGCTACACA
>JAPUKT010000440.1 GCA_027295555.1 Deltaproteobacteria bacterium | reverse complement strand
ACTACACCCGATCGGAGATCCTCCAGCTCAACATCACGGCGCTCCAACCGTCGGAGTCCCAAGGCCAATGGACGCGGGCGCTCGCGACCACGCTCGAGGACGGATCGGCGGACTTCGAAGCCAACTTCCGACGCAAGAACGGGTTGATATTCGCGGGCGAGGTGAGGTCGAGTCTGATCCAGGTCGGCGATGAACAAATTGTTCAGCTCATCGTCCGCGACATCACCGAGCGCAAGCGCATCCAAGAGGGATGGAAACGGGCCAAGGAGGCGGCAGAAGCCGCTAGCTTCGCCAAGACGCGGTTCCTCGCCAATATAAGCCACGAGATCAGAACGCCGATGAACGCGATCATCGGAATGACCGAGATGGTTCTGGCAACGGAGTTGGATCGTAAGCAGCGAAAGTTCCTGACCACGGTCCAATCCTCTGCCGACGCGCTGATGTCGCTGTTGAACGACATTCTCGACGCCTCCAAGATTGAGGCCGGCAAGCTCAACTTCGAGCCCGTCGAGTTCAACCTGCAAGACTGCCTCCAGGACTGCATCAATGTGCTCGCCGTCCGAGCCCAAGAGAAAGGCCTGACGCTGGCTTGCCACCTCGAAGACGACGTTCCCCGGGACGTCGTCGCCGATCCCGGTCGGCTGCGCCAAATCGTCCTCAATCTGGTCGGGAACGGCCTCAAATTCACCGAGCGAGGCAGCGTGTCGATCCATGTCTCTACGGAAGAGAAGACCGACGACTATGCACGGCTCCATTTCCAGGTCACCGACACGGGAATCGGCATTCCGGCCGAGAAGATTGAAACAATCTTCGATCCGTTCATCCAAGCCGACAACTCCACGACCCGGGAATTCGGGGGAACAGGGCTCGGCTTGACGATCGTGTCCCAGTTGGTCGATCTGATGAAGGGCAAGGTTTGGGTCGAGAGCGTGGTTGGTAAGGGCAGCGAGTTCCACTTCGTGGCCGAGGTCGATCTCCACGAACCGACATCAGCGGGGGCGCTCGCGACCGTCGGCGATCTGAAGGGAATGAACGCCCTGATCGTCGACGATAACGCTGTCAACCGCCTCCTCTTCGAAGAAATGCTGGAGAACATCGGCATGCGCGTGCGGTCGGCGGCGAGCGCAAAAGAAGGGCTCGACGAGATCTTCGAACGGAGCCGCGCCGGCGATCCGTACCGGCTCGTCATCCTCGACGCGAGCATGCCCGAGATGAGCGGGTTCGACTTGGCCCAGAGGGTGCAAGGAGAACCGGAGATCATCGCACCGACCTTCATCATGGTGACGTCCGCCGGCGAGCGCGGCGATGCGGCCCGATGCATTGAGCGAGGGATCAGTGCGTACTTGCGCAAACCGATCGCCAGCGTGACATTGCGTGACGCCATCTTGATGGCGGTGGGAACGCCTCTTGACCCCAGGCATCGCGACCGCCTGATCACTCGCCATTCGATGCGCGCCGCGAAGCAACCGCTGAAGGTGCTGCTCGCCGACGACAACCCGGTAAACCAGGACATGGTGGTGTTCATGTTGGAGGGCGCCGGACACAGGGTCGAAGTCGTCAGCACCGGAATCGAAGCCGTCGAAGCGGTTGCCGGGGACCACGATTTCGACGTCGTGCTAATGGACGCGGAAATGCCCAAGATGGACGGCCTCGAGGCTACGCGGACCATTCGCCGGCGTGAGAAACCCACCGGTCGTCGCGTTCCGATCATCGCCATGACGGCGCACGCGATGAAGGGAGATCGGCAACGGTGTCTTCATGCCGGCATGGATGCCTATCTGACCAAGCCTGTACGTAGTGAAACCCTCTTGCAGGTGCTTTCGAGCCTGGTGGCCGGGGGCACGGCGGCGGGGATCGTTCCGGAAACGAAGCAGCCGGCAGCCGACGTGTCACTCGACGCCGTCATGGATATCGACTCTGCTCTGAAGCTCACGAAAGGGAGGAAAAACTTGCTGGGGCGGGTCGCGGGCGTGTTCCTCGACGACTACCCGAACGTCATGAACTCGATTCGCGTCGCGGTCGCCGACGACGACTACGACGCGGTGCGGTTGGCGGCCCACCGGTTGAAGGGCAGTCTCGGGACCTTCGCGGCCGGCCGCGCACGAGACGCCGCCCTGCGACTCGAGAGCTCGGCGGTCGAAGGCGACCACCAACAGGTCGAAGCGTTGATTCGGCGGTTGGAAGACGAGCTCGCAACGCTCAGACCAGCGTTGGAAGAGCTCTATGGCGCAACCAACAGCCGGAAGTGGGCATGATGGAAAACATCGGGAACAGGAGGATCCTCGTCGTCGACGATGATCCCTCGTTCCGGGAACTGCTGACGGCCTTTCTCGACGACAGAGGCTACGAAGTCGAATCGTCGGCCGACGGAGAGGAAGCGCTGGAGCTTCTACGGTCCGAAACAGCGGATCTCGTGCTTCTCGACCTCGAGCTACCCGGAATAAGCGGCCTGGACGTGCTGCGCGCCATCGAGTCCGAGAAGATCGATACGAAGGTCATCACCATCTCGGGTCATGAAGCCGCCGCGGA
>JAPUKT010000044.1 GCA_027295555.1 Deltaproteobacteria bacterium | reverse complement strand
CAAGATGCCCTGTAGGGCGCGGTACCCAGCATTGCCCGTTCCCCACTGGATCACGCGCAGCGGCCTCTCCGCTTCATCAGTCATCGTTGGTTTTTCTTTTCTCGCTCTTGTTTAGCCTTGTGGTAGGCCTTGGTCAGAAGCTGTGGCGGGTGGTGCCCCCACTCACTCACTCTGTCGTGGGTGGTGGTCTCCCATGTCTCGTCGTCGATCTCGACGCCGCCGTACCCGAACTCGAAATGGAAACCCGAGGGCGTGTACCCGTAGAACGAGAACATCTTGTCGTTCGGATGACGTCCGAGGGTTTGGTGAACCATCCCGCCCGAGAAGAGGAATCGGTCGTAGCACAAGCCCACCTCGTCCATGGCGCGCGCTTGCACCATGAAGTGGTGAATCCGCTTGTGACGCCCTTCTCCAAACGCGAATGAATGATGGCGCGGATTCGCGTGCATGAACGTCACGTCGATCTTGTGGCCAAAATACTCACAGCGAATGTAGTCACTCAGCTTGAGGCCGAGCATGGTCGCATAAAAGGCCTCTTGCTCTTCGGCGTTCTTCGAGACAACCACAACGTGCCCGAGGCCCTGCTCGTCGGCCACGAAGCCCGATCGAACCACCACGGAGACGAACGGCGCATCGGCCATCTTCGGACCGTAGTAGAGCTCGCAAGGATTGCCGGCCGGATCTTCGAAGCGAACGAGCGCGTCCACGTTTCGTCGCGCGACATCTTCGGCCGTGCCTTGTACGACTTCGTGACCGGCAGCTTTCAAGCGCCCGACGATCTCTTCGAGCGCCGTGGGGCCGTCCACTTCCCAGCCGACCGCAGCGAGGTCATCCGCCGGCCCTGACTCGATGAAAAACCGCTGGAAATGGCCGTCCATGCGTAGCCCGAAGCCCTCTTCGCCTTTGTCGCCCTTGCCGCCAACAAGGCCTAGCCCGAGGATTTTCGTTCCGAAATCCTTCCAGGCCGCGAGGTCGCTCACCTCGAACACCAGGTACCCTAACTGCAACACGCCGCTCATTTACATTGCCTCCGCGCCGAGCATAGTACGCGGATACGGTGTCGCACGGAGAAAGGGAATCATGACGGGTCTGCTGGATCTTCAGGGGAAGGTCGTCGTCGTGACAGGCGGCACGATGGGCGCTGGGAAAGGCATTGCGCTTCGGTTCCTCGAGGTCGGAGCCCATGTCATCATCTGTGCGCGGAACGAGCCCAAGCCCACCATTGCCGTGAACGAGCGTGAGACGCTCTTCGTCCCGGCCAATGTTCGCAAGCTCGACGACATCGACCGCGTCCTCGATGAGGTCATGAAGCGTCACGGACGCCTCGACGTGCTCATCAACAATGCGGGGGGCTCACCGCCCGCTGATGCCGCAACGGCGTCTCCTCGGTTCTCGGCTTCGATCATCGACCTCAACTTGATCGCTCCGCTCAACTTCGCGCAGAAGGCCAACGTCATCATGCAGAAGCAAGATGACGGCGGGTGCATCATCAACATCGGAAGCGTCAGTGGTGTGCGGCCCTCACCCGAAACCGCCGCATACGGAGCCGCGAAAGCCGGCCTCCTCAACTTGACGACGTCGCTGGCCGTCGAGTGGGCACCCAAGGTCCGCGTCAACGCTGTCGTGGCCGGGATGATTCTGACCGAGAAAGCAGAGATACATTTCGGCACGGGAAAGACCCGACAGGCAGTCGAAAAGACCGCGCCGATGGGACGGATGGCGCTCCCGAGGGACGTCGGAGACATGTGCCTCTTCCTCGCTTCGCCTCTTGCGAGCTATGTAACGGGCGCGAGCATCCTTCTGCACGGCGGGGGCGAATGGCCGGCGTTTCTCCGCGCTTCCAAGGGCTAGATCGGGCCAAAGATCGCTGCGGCGAAATCGAGAAGAAACAGCATGATGAGACCTGCGGTGCAGGCCGCGCCCGCGGTGATCGTCAAGCTCCAGTTCGTGTCCCGCTTCTCATCCAAGTTGTAGAAGATCGGAAAGCTCGCGATGAAGTAGAGCGAATAGAAGAGCGACCCGTACGTGAGCATGAGGGCCATGTCCTTATAGTAGAACTGGCTCGCGATCATCGGGTTCGCCATCGCCCGCGTCTCCATCCATGCCCAGAAGTACGCGACGACCACGACGAGCACGGGCCACAGCAGGGTGCCAACGGGAAGCCGCGACGTGCGAAGGCGGCGCAACACGATGATCGCTGTGGTGTGATAGGTGATGAAGTACGCCTGCGTCAGCAAGTACATGAGGACCGGCACCCGCTGCTCACCCGAACCCACGAGCGTCGCATCGAAGTTGAGTTCGATCATCGGGTAGTCGTAGACCATTCCGAGAACGTCGAAGAAGTACTCGGAGCCGAAGTAGTTCGCGGCGAAGCTGAAGATCGCGATGTAGAGGTTCGCTTTGAACCAATACGTTTGATACCAGCTCCGTCCGAGCGACGCCTCGTCACGAATCACCGCCGGCACGACGACCAACGGAACCGCCACTGCCAACCCAACGGCCAAAAAGCCCCACTCGCCCACGCGATCGGTGATGCCGACGCCTATCACCAGGAGGATCACGGCCATCCAGATCGGCGAATAGATCAGAAAGAACTTCTCACCCCACGCCTTGCTGGGATTCTCCGAGAACCAACGAGGCGTCGCCCTGTCCGCGGCGGCGCCGGCCCGAGTGACAGAGGCTTCGTGGTCAGCGGGGGCGGCGGGGGAGGTCATCGGCCGAGGCTAGCCAAACAACGCGATCCGCACGAGGGCTCGGAAGTTCTTGAGCTTCTCCAATTTGCCGGGTTCTTTTCGGAGGCGCTCGTGGCCCGGCAACATCTCCCCCTTCGCCTGGAGGTGAATCTTCTCCCGGATCGTCGAGTTGAGATGCCCGGCTCCGGCGAGCTCGAAGAAGATGGCCTTCGCGTTTCCGAAATCGAAGAAGTCTCGCTGCCAGCTCCACTTGAAGTCACCCGCGTACTTGAACCACGAGCCACCTACTCCGGCGATCTCGTAGTCAGTGCCGTCGGCCCGCTTGAAGGGCGCGAGCTGCCGCCAGAAACCCACGACCTGCCCCTGCTTCTCGTCGATGAGTACCGTATCGTAGGGATACACCCACTCCTCGAACCCACGCATGTGATAGCCGAGGGCGACCTCCTTGATCTCTTGGAGACCCCGTGCCCAAAACTCTTCGTTCGGGCCGACGTTCCAATGGTACACAGCGTCATCTGTGTAGTGGGCGCCGAGATAGGTGCTCCAGTCACCCTCTCGCTCAGCGCTCCGGTTGGCTTCGAGCCACCGGTCCATCATCTCTTCTAGCTCTTCACGCGGGAACGCGGGCATCGTCTTCTCCTCTCTGACGCTTGCGGTAACGGATGTTGATTGGAGGCTTGGGACCGAGCACGACGCGCTCGAAGTCGGTCGCGATCGGATTGCCAACCAGCTCGAAGTCGTAGTTGTTGAGCAGGACAGCCATGATCGTCTTCATCTGCAGGAGCGCGAAAGCATTACCCAAGCATTTGTGGCGACCGCCGCCAAAGGAGACATACGCGAAGGGCACACGGTCCTCCTCGCGCCCTGGTCCGTAGCGATCCGGATCGTACTCGAGGGCGTTCTGGAACACCGCCTCCTCTCTATGCGCTACGATCGGCGAGACTGAAACCCAATCGCCCTTCTCGATCCGGTATCCGTAGATCTCGCAGTCCTCCATCGCCGCGCGAAACAGCATGAAGAGCGGCGGGTGGATTCTGAGAGCTTCTTTGATCGCCCATTCGGTTCTCTCGAGGTCGCGCATGGCCGAGAAGCTGTATTCTTCGTTCTCAGGGAAGCGATTCCGCACCTCGGCGCATACCTTTTCGTAGTAGTCGGGCGCGCGCAGGAGCTCGAGAAGCGACCATGCCGTGGTGACCGAGCTCGTGTGATGACCCGCAAACATGTTCGCGATGAGAATGCCGGTGATCTCGTGGTCTGTGAGCATCGATCCGTCGGAGTATTTCGACCCCATCAGGGTCTGCATGAAGTCCTCGCCGGCAATGCCCTTTGCTCGACGTCGCTGAACTATAGTCGATACCATCTCACCGAGCCGCTTGCGTGCGGCGTCGCGCTTTCGAAATGCCGGAATCGGCAGGTGCGCATTGATGTAAGCGATCGGCACGATCCCCGCCTCGAGGTCGGCGTACACCTTCGCGAACTCCTCGCTCATCTCGTTGCGAAACTCATCGCCAAGAAGGCAGCGGCTCGACGTGAAGCTGGTCAAGGTTCCGAAAAACTCGCAGACCTCGATCTGACCGGTGTTCCCCCAGTCCGCGATCATCTTGCTCGACTCGTCGGCGATGATATCGGTGTACGTCCGCATGCGATTGTGACGAAGGGCGGGGTGCAACATGTGCAGCTGCTCGTACATTCGCTCGGGCGTCGTGTCATAGACGAC
>JAPUKT010000439.1 GCA_027295555.1 Deltaproteobacteria bacterium | reverse complement strand
GCAGGTCCTGCTCGGCCCAAACGGTTGCCCGTGGGATCGCGAACAGACCCTCGAGTCGCTCCGCCAATACGTGATCGAAGAGGCTCACGAGGTCGTCGATGCGATCGACCGCGGCACGCCGGAGATGCTCCGAGAGGAGCTCGGCGATTTGCTGCTCCAAGTCGTCTTCCAAGCCGCTTTGACCGAGAGGAGCGGGTGGTTCGACATCGATGGCGTGGTCGATGCGATTCATGACAAGTTGGTGCGCCGGCATCCGTGGGTGTTTGGCGATCAAGAAGTTACCGACGCGAGCGGGGCGGTCGACGGCTGGGAAGCGATCAAGTCCAAGGAAAAGAAGGAGCGAGGCGCGCTCGGAGGGGTCCCGGTGGCGCTGCCGGGGTTGCTTCGCGCCGTGCGCATTGGAGAGAAGGCGAGCGCAGTCGGCTACGACTGGCCAGATGCCGGCGGGCCTCGAGAAAAGATCGACGAAGAGCTCAAAGAGCTCGATGACGCGGCCACAGCCGAGGACATGGAGGCCCTCGAGCACGAGCTCGGCGATCTCTTGTTCGCGCTAGCTACGTATGGGCGCAAGCAGGGTCTCGACCCCGAGGCTGCGCTCCGAAAGTCGCTGAACCGCTTCTCCGATCGCTTCCGTCATTGCGAGCTTGCCGCGCAATCCGAGGGCACGAGCCTTCGCGACTATTCCGAGGAGGAGCTGGACGTGTTGTGGGAGCGAGCTAAGGCGGCCGAGCGCGCCCTCTAGAGCCGTTCCTCGGGAAACGGCATCACCGCTTGAATCGAATCGGCATTCACGAGCAGCATCAGCAGCCGATCGATTCCTAGTGCGTTCCCGCCACTGTCGGGCATTCCACTCGCGAGCGCTTCCACGAAGCGCTCGTCGATGGGATAGACCGGTTTGTCGGTGGCCCGTCGGTCGGCTTGGTCTCGTTCGAACCGCCGCCGCTGCTCGCCCGCCTCCGTCAGCTCGCCGAACCCGTTGCAGAGCTCGATGCCCTGTAGGAACGCCTCGAACCGGTCGGCCATCCCGTTGGGCTTCAACTTCGCGAGCGAGGCCATCGATGCGGGCCAATCCGTCACGAAGACCGGCCCATCGCTTCCCAGTCGAGGCTGCACCTGGTCAACCCAGATCCGAAAGAACGCTTCGTCATCACCAGTAAGGGTGTCGAGCTCCACGCTCGCGTACTGGCGGAGGACACTTTTCACGGTCCGTCGTGGCCACGGAGGCGAAAAAGGCGACCGTCCCCGAGCGCCCGTTGCCTTAACCCCGTGCAAAAGCGGACTGCCCCCTTTTTTCAGTAGGGTGGTGGCCAGGTGTTCGACCAGTTCCTCCGTGTCGCGCATGACGTCTTCCGAAGTGGCGTGCGCCCGGTACCACTCGAGCATGGTGAACTCTCGCTCGTGAAGCGCGCCCCGTTCCTCGGCGCGATAGCTCTTACTGAGCTGAAAGATCCGTTCGGCCCCCGCCACCAATAGCCTCTTCATCTGATACTCGGGGCTCGTGGCCAACCAGCCGACGCGTGTGCCGCGTGGGTCGTTCACCTCGAACGCCGAGAGATGAAGGTCGAGGCCAGGGGAGGGCACCACAGCGGGGGTCTCGACTTCGATGAAGTCGCGCACCTCGAAAAAGCGACGAATCGAGCGAAGCAGCCAGGCGCGGAGCTTCAAGATACCCAGGGGGCTGAGATCGGCGGACACCGTCACGGCCTTGCTCAGCCTTTGACGCGCTCCACGTACCCGCCGGTTCGCGTGTCGATCTTGAGTTTGTCGCCCGCGTTGACGAAGAGCGGAACGTTGACCTGAAGACCCGTTTCGAGGGTAGCCGGCTTGGTCGTGTTGCTGCTGGTGTCGCCCTTGAAGCCCGGCTCCGTCTCGGTAACCTTGAGGTCGACGAACGTCGGAGGCGTGACCCCGATCGGACGCCCTTCGAAGAGCATGATGTCGCACTCGGTCCCGTCCAAGAGATAGTAGACGTTCTCCCCGAGCTGATCGTTGGTCAACGTGAGCTGTTCGTAGTTCCGTGTATCCATGAATACCCGAGAATCACCTTCCGGGTAGAGGTACTGCATGGTGCGTTCTTCGGTGTCGGCTTTCTCGAGCTTCTCGCCGCTCTTGAAGGTCCGGTCGATCACCGCGCCGGTCATCATGTTCTTGATTCGGGTGCGAACGAACGCCTGCCCCTTGCCGGGCTTTACGAACTGATGGTCGACGACGGCATACGGCACCCCAGAGATGAGCATTTTGAAACCCTTTTTGATGTCTGAGGTATCTGCCATGGCATTAGTTTTCTCGGATTTGCTGGGAGGCGACGAGCAGGTAGCTCGGGGTATCGGGAGTTGGGGTGCTCTCTGCCGTGATGCGCATCTCGAACTCACGGAGCGAGGTCGGGACGCTCGCGCGGCCCACTCGGCCCTCCGCATCGTACTCGAGCGCGGTTTGCCGTTGTGGATCTTCACCTACGACGACGAACCAGAGCACGTAGTCCGTGAGCCCTGCTTCGATCTGGCTGGGTGCTGGAAGTTGATCGAGCTCCACCGTGACGAGCAACTGGCCTTTGTCGATCTTCTCAATCTCGACATCGCCGTGCACGGACGGGACTTCGGCGCTTCCGACCACCGCGTAATCGGCAGGACGGTGACAGCTCGTGACCGCCAAAACCGCGAACAGAAAGACGAATCGCAACCTCAAGAGAGCCTCCTTGGCTCGGCTTGTAGGCGGCCTCTCGGGGTCCGTCAAGCGCCAGTCCTTGCGTCACGTGCGCCTCGGCGTTACGTCGCTTTTCATGCGAGACGTCGAAGACGAGGTGCGCGAGATAAAAAAAGAGATCGTGGAGAGCCGCGGCCTGATCATCAAGACCAACAACCTGGTCAACGCATTAGGCGCCGACCTCAAGTCGATCGCGAAGCGGCAAGCGGGCTACGAGCGCCGTTTCAAGTGGGACAGCGGGATTGCGCTCGTGGTGATCGGGGTGCTGACCTTCGCAGGCCTCAAGCTTTACTACGACGCACAAATGGCGGCCTATCGCTCGGATATGAACAATGCCGAGACGGCTGCGGAGGAGCTTAGACTCGACCTCAGCAGCGAGGTCCGTCGAGCCTCCGAGCGGGCGAGTGCGGCTGTGAAGGCGGAGAAGTACTACGAGCTCATTCGAG
>JAPUKT010000438.1 GCA_027295555.1 Deltaproteobacteria bacterium | reverse complement strand
GAACGGGACGAAAACCGTTCCTCGCGGCGGCTGGCCTCGCGCAGCGAGCGACGCTCTCAGCTCGAGGACGCCGCGACGGCTCGTGAGCCGCACGCGATCGCTGTGACCGATGCCCATCTCGGCGGCGTCGGCGGGGTTGATCTCAACGTACGCTTCGGGTGCCGCACGGTGAAGCTCGGGAACCCGTCGCGTCATCGACCCGGTATGCCAGTGCTCGAGGATGCGGCCCGTCGTCAGCCAGAACGGGAACTCGTCATCCGGGGATTCTGCAGGCGGGTGGTACGGCCTCAGCCAAAACGCCGCTTTTTCACCGAACTCCTTCGCCTTGTAGAAGTGAACGCCTTCGCTCTTCTTGACGTAGGGGTCGTGCCCGGCCGCGTATCGATAGCGCGTCTCCTTGCCGTCGACAACCGGCCACCGCATCCCGCGAGTCTCTTTGAGCTGGGCGTACGAAGCCAGGTCCTTGCCGAGGCCGAGTGTGAAGCGTCGGTACTCTTCGAACATCGGCTCGTGCCAGTCGTCCTCGGGCCATGGGAACAAGTTGGCCATCCCCATGCGCTTCGCCACTTCCATGATCTGCCACGCGTCTTCTTTCGCCTCGCCCGGCGGATCGATGAGCTTGTTCCATTGTTGCGTGCGCCTCTCAGTGTTGCCGAAGACACCTTCACGTTCGATCCAGGCGGCCGCGGGAAGCACGAGGTCCGCGACTTCGGTCGTCGGCGTCGGGTAGATGTCGCTGACGACGAGGAATCGCCCGTCACCGGGCTTGCGCTCGAAGCGATTCAGATTCGGAAGCGAGACCCAGGGGTTCGTCGTCTGCACCCACATCGTTTTAACGTCGCCGCGCTGGAACGCGCGGAACATGTCGATGGTGTGGTAGCCCGGCTTCGGATTGATGGTACCTGCGGGTAGGTTCCAGATCTCCTCGGCTTTTTTCCGATGGTCGGGGTTCGTGACGACCATGTCGGCGGGAAGGCGGTTCGAGAACGTTCCCACTTCGCGCGCGGTGCCGCAAGCCGAAGGCTGCCCGGTCAAGCTGAGCGGGTTCGCGCCCGGCCGGCCGATCTTGCCGGTGATGAGATGAAGATCGTTGATGAGGTTGTTCATCCACGTGCCGCGAACGTGCTGGTTCACGCCCATACACCACATGCTCACCGTGCCGCGATTGAGATCACCGTAGATGTTCGCGAGCGATTCGATTTGTGCCACGGGCACACCGGTGATCTCGCTGACTCGCCCCGGCGTGTAGTCGCCTAGGAATCGTTGCAGCTCTTCGAAGCTCGAGGGCTGCGGCTTGTCGCTGAACGTGTAGCGATCGGCCTGATCGCCATAGCAGCCATAGCCAATCTCGTCCAAATTTTCGATGCCGCGTCGGAAGACCACGTTGTCGCGAACGAACGCGTGGGCGACCCGGTCCCGCTGGACGAGCAGATGCAGGATGCCGTTTGCGAGAGCGAGGTCGGTCCCGGGGCAGATCTCCACGTACATGTCGGCGTAGTGGGTGGTCGGCGTGCGCCGCGTGGCGATGTCGATGAGACGTGTGCCCGGACTCTTGCCCTTGCGATCGAGGATGCGACCGAAGAGCACGGGATGCGCCTCGGCCATGTTGTTGCCCCACAGGACGAAGTCGTCGCCCGCTTCGAAATCGTCGTAGCACCCCATGGGCTCGTCGCTTCCGAACTGGGTCATGAAGCCCATGACCGCGCTCGCCATACAGAGCCGCGCGTTCGGGTCGAGGTTGTTGCTCTTCATGCCGCCCTTGACCCACTTGAGCGCCGCGTAGCCGTCGAAGACGGTCCACTGACCGGAGCCGTAGACGGCGACGGCTTCGGGGCCACCCTCGTCCAAAGTTTCTTGGTACTTTTCGGCGATGAGGTCGAGCGCGTCATCCCAGCTGATGTCTTTCAGCGAGCCGTTCGGCGAGCGAAGCTGTGGGCGCACCAGCCGATCCTCGCCGTACAACATGCCGGGGAGGTGGTAGCCCTTGACGCACAGGAGACCTTTGTTCACCGGACTCTGCACGTCGCCACGAACGGCAACCGCTTTGCCGTCTTTGACGCCGACTTCGACGCCGCAACCCACGCCGCAGTAGCGGCAAGGGGCTTTGCCCCAGCTTAGGTCCGCGTCGGGGTAGGTGGGTGTTTGGGACGCGAGCCGCGCCGCTTCTTCCTGATCGGAGCACGAAAAGGCGACCACACCGCCGCCCGTTGCGCCGAGTACTTTGAGAAAGTTTCGCCTGTCGTGCCTCATGGGGTTCACCGTATGCCGTATCTCTCTTCCATCGCTTCGCGGATCCGCCGCGTCGCCTCTTCGGCCCCTTCTTCGAACCACACGTGCTCGGGCCGCTCGAGGATCTCGTTGATGACTTGATTCACGTGCGTGCCCGCGGCGCCACCGTGGGCCGCGAGCTCCTGTGCCTGCGGGATGAGCTCCATGTAGAAGCGCTCGGCGACTTCGTACATTCCGTGCCAGTGCGTGTAGTCTGGCGCCATCATCGACGCGCCGTGGCGGGCGCGACGTCCTGCGTGGTGCCAGAGGTAGAACCACGTCCACTCGATCTTGTCGTCGAACTGCGTCGGCGAGATCAATCCCTGCGCCTGGAGCGCATCCATGATGGCCTTACCGGGCTTCGCGAACTTCTCGTTGTAGAGAATGACGAGGTCGTCGTATTGCACGTAGAACGCATTGACGTAGGCCGGCGTGTGGCAGTGTTGACACACGTCCTTCATGCGGTTGCGCTTGTCGGTAGCGCTGTCGACGATGAGCTCGCGACGCAAGACAGGATCCGTTTCCTTGACGATGGCGCCGTCGATGTCGGTATCCATCACCAGGCTTATCGGCGGGCGGTTCGTCCATGAAATTCTCTCGCCCGGGTCGTGGGTAATGCGGCCATCGTTTCTCATGTGCCCCGACATGTGGCACGTCGCACACGTCGGTGCTTGCGAATAGTCCCGGCCGAGGACCCAATCCGCGGC
>JAPUKT010000437.1 GCA_027295555.1 Deltaproteobacteria bacterium | reverse complement strand
GGAAGAAATCCTTCACGATGCTCACCCCGAGCATCGAGCGAGCTTCTTGGTGCGCGATACCGACCGATTGACCAGTCCAGCGCTCGAGGCGGCTCGTGATGTCACGCTCCATCACCTCGGGCGGCATCCCGGGATAGAACGTGACGATCTGCACGGCCGGTGTCTTGAACGTCGGCAGCAGGTCCGCTGGGAGATCACGGTACGAAACGAAACCGAGCACCAAGACGATCAGCGCGCCCACGAGGACGATGTACGGATATCGAATCGCGCCGCGAATCACGGAATCCTCTTACTATACATAAAAGCCTAGGTTCACTCGCTTCGCGTCATTCTTCAAGTAGAAGCACGACGAGGCTTACAGGCCTAGGCACCCTCGCCCTGAAACCGATAGATCGAGCCCAGGTTGAGCACTTGGGTGAGCTCGTCGAGGGCGGCTCGGGACTCGTCCAGGAGCTTTGGATCGGCAAGGTCATCGGGTGTGAGCCGATCTCGATAGTGGGTTTCGATCCAAGCATCGAGGGCTTGAAACAAACGGTCGTCGAGGAAAACCGAGCTGTTCACCCTAGCCAGCTCGGTGTCGGTCAACACGACGCGCAAGCGCAAGCACGCCGGCCCTCCCCCGTTTTTCATGCTCTGCCTGACGTCGATCACCTCGACCCGATCGATCATCTCTTGCTCGGCCAACATCTGCTGGAGGAACGTCCAAACACGTAGCGATTGTTGGCTTTCGAGAGGCACGACCAGCGCCATTTTCCCAGAAGGAAGCGTCACCAGCTGGCTATTGAAGAGGTACGATGCCACCGCTTCCTCGAGGGTCACCTCCTTTCGCGTGGCTTCGATCCAATGAAGCCGGGTGCCCTCCAACTTGGCACGAAGCTCGCGCTCGACCCGCTCCGGTTCCAAGAACGCCCGCTCATGGACGAAAAAGACATTCTGGTTCCCAACGGCCACGACGTCGTTGTGGAACGCACCCGCATCGATCGCCGAAGGATGCTGTTGTGCAAAAACGACCCGCGAAGGTGGTAGCCGATGAAAACGGCTTACGGCACTCGAGGCTTCGAAAGTTTGCCTAGCCGGGTACCGAACAGGCCTCGGCGCGCTGTGATCGAAGGCTCGCACTCCGTAGACGAAGAGTTGAACGCCCGGCTCGTCGTAGCTCTCGCACAGGCGCGTGTGGTTGGCCGCACCCTCATCGCTGAAAAGCCCGACCGCGGGCAGCGCATCGTGGTGAACAAAGCGCTCTTGGCCCGGGAAGATCGCCCGCAGAATGCGCACGGTCGAGGTCGTTTCGATCGCGCGGTGGAAATTCGTTCTCAAGTTCGCAGGTGTAAAGTGCACTTTGCCGTCCGTCGAATCCGCGCTCGGCCCGACGGTTGCGGCGTTGGCTGCCCACATGCTGGATGCCGACGAACAGGAGACCAACAGGTCCGGTGCTTCGGTCCCCACCCTGCGAAGGATCTCGCTATCGGATCCTTCGAAACCCAAATCCCGCAAGACGCCAACCGCCGGGCGCTCCTGTGGCGGCAGGACCGCCTGGGGGACACCCAGGTCGTGGATGGCTTTCATCTTCTGCAGGCCTTGTTTTGCGGCGACTTTGGGGTTCGACGGAGAGTGGACGTTCTTTTCGGAAGCCACATTGCCCAGCGCAAGCCCGCCGTAGTTGTGAGTGGGGCCCACCAGACCGTCGAAATTGACTTCTCGGGCACTCAAAACGTGATCCCCGGCGTGAGCGTGTCAGGGAGGGTCAGTGTCTCTTGCTCCAAGGACGCAACCGGATAGGCGCTGTAGTCCGCGGCGTAGTACGCGCTCGGGCGATGATTGCCGCTTGCACCCACACCCCCGAACGGCGCCTCGCTGCTCGCTCCGGTCAGCGGTCGATTCCAGTTGACGATCCCAGCTTGGATCCGTCGCCGAAACACTTCGTACCGCACGCGGTCGTCGCTCAACAAACCCGCCGCGAGGCCGAACCGAGTCGCGTTGGCCATGTCGAGCGCTTGCTCGAAGTCGTCGTAGTAGGTCAGCTGCAAGAGCGGGCCAAAATACTCTTCGTCCGGCAACTGCGCGACCGCGGTCACATCGATTAGGCCGGGGGAAACGAACCCAGTCCCTGGTCGTAGAAGCCTCATCGCCAACAGGGGCTCTCCGCCAAGCCCCACCAGGTGCTTCTCCGCGGCGATCAGGCCTTTGGCAGCTTCCTCCGAGATCAGCGGTCCCATGAAGGGCGGTGGCATATCGTCGAACCGACCCACACGAAGGGTTCGCGTCGTTTCAACCAAGCGGCTCACCAGTCGCTCTCGGTCCGCACGAGGAACGAAAAGCCTGCGAGCGCAGGTACAACGTTGCCCGGCGGTGATGTAAGCCGACTGGATGATCGCGAAGACAGCGGCGTCCACGTTGGCCACGCGATCGACTACCAGCGGGTTGTTCCCACCCATCTCCAACGCGAGGATCGCTTCCGGATGGCCGGCAAACTGGCGGTGTAACGCTTGCCCCGTGTTGGCACTTCCAGTGAAGAGGAGTCCGTCGAGCTCCGGATGCTCCGCGATCGCTTTTCCGGTCGCTTTGGCCCCTTGCAAGAGGTTCAGCACGCCAGGCATCAATCCGGCCTCTTCCCAAAGCTTGACCATCTCCTCGCCGCACCAAGGGGTGTGCTCGCTCGGCTTGAACACGACGGTGTTGCCGGCCACCAGCGCGGGAACGATGTGCCCGTTGGGAAGGTGGCCCGGGAAGTTGAACGGCCCGAAGACCCCGAGCACCCCGTGCGGCCGATGTCGCACCACCGATCGCACACCGTGGAGATCACGTTCCTTGGTGCCGGTCCGTTCCCGATAGGCTCGAATACTGATCTCGACCTTCCGCGCCATGACCGCCACTTCCCCGAGCGCCTCCCAAGTGGGTTTTCCCGTCTCGAGGGAAATCACCCGGGCAAGCGGATCGCGCCGGGCCTCGAGCAACGCGCCGAACCTTTCGACCACGTCGATCCGCTGACTCGCGTCGAGGTCAGCCCAGGGCGCGAAGGCTTTGCGTGCGGCTGCGAACGCGCGTTGAACCTGGGCTGGGGCGGCAGAGCGCGCATCCCACACCGTCTCTGCGGTGGCGGGATTCACAGAGCGGAGGCTGGCCCCCTCGCCTTCTTCCCAGCCACCACCGATGTACAGCCCCATCTCTCCAGTTTACAACGTTCGCACCCGAACGGGCTCGCCTTCCGCGATCCGCAGCGCCCTGGCGGTGTCGGATGCGATGCCCACCGTCGTTCCGTCGAGCGCGGCGTTTGCGACGCAACAGCGGAAGTCGCTGACCCGTGTGTTTGAGATCAGCGCTTTTTGCCCGCGGTCTGCGTTGGTTGTGATGTGCGCCTGACGGCGCAAGCTGCTTCGGACTGTCAGTATTTGGTCCCGACGACACTCTACGGTAGGTCCCGCATCGAAGATATCGACGTAGCCTTCGTAGCGAAAACCCTCCTTTTCCAAGATCCTGAGCGCCGCTTTGCTCTTTTGGTGTGCCTGACCGATCACTTCTT
>JAPUKT010000436.1 GCA_027295555.1 Deltaproteobacteria bacterium | reverse complement strand
TGATCATCTTCGGGGAGTGGGCGCCGAAGAACACTCCTGGGGTGGCCTCTCGGCCGCTGATCTCGTCGACGTGGAAGCCGTTGCGCTCGAACATCGCGCGGATTTCGTGGAGGGCGTAGAGGCGGATCGAGTAGAGTCGGTCATGCTCTTGGCCGTCGTGGCTGGCGACGCGGCGTTTTACGCGCAGCCGCGAGGTGACGTAGTCGAAGTCGGTTTCTTCCATGCACACGGCGCGGTCCACCTCGAACCACACCTGGTTTGGCTGCGAGCCGATCATGAAGTCACGGTTGACGATTTCGAGGAGGAGCATGCCGTGCGGTCTGAGCGCCTGGTGGAACTGGCGAAGCGCGAGCTCGTTTTCCTCTTCGCTGAAGTAGCCAAAGGTCGTGCCCCAGCAAAGGAGCGCGTCGAACGGTTCTTCGAAGGTGACTTCCCGCATGTCACCGCGAATGAAGTCGATTTGTAACCCCCGGTCTTCGGCTTCGTCGTAGGCGCGCGAGATCATGGTCGGCGAGATGTCGAGGCCGACCAGGTGATACCCACGGGACGCCAGCTCGACGGTCTGCATCCCGAGGCCACATCCGACGTCGAGCACGCGAGAGCCCGCAGGGATGCGCAGGGCTCGCTCGATGAAGTCGCATTCGAGAGCCACTTCCTTTGGTGTCAGCGTCCGCACGGTGCGGAGATAGTCCTGGCCGAAGAAGTTTTCGTACCACGGCCCGTCTTCGCCGGACTCGACTTCGGGCGGCTCGCTTTCAGGTGACTCGACCGGAGGCGGCGGTGGCTTGGGGATCGGGATCAATATGTCCCCAGCGGCCACGGGCGGCGGTGCGAGGTCGCTTCGCGAAAGCACGTCGGCGTCGTCGAGAAAGAGCTCCTCGGGCGGCTCGCTGTACCGCGGCTGGTAGGGCGGCAGGCTTTCCCGCGCTGGCGCCGGCGCCGACGACACATCGGTCGGCGGCCCGCTGACCGGCGACTCCGGCGGGTCGCTGAAGCTCACGTCGATCGAGGGATCCGACATGTCAGCCGCATCGCCCTCAGGGGGCTCCGAGCCAAGCGGATCGGGCTCGGTTCGAAAGGTTGGCTCGGTCGGCTCGCGGTCGACCTCGACGGCAGCGGTCACCCCGGAAGACGGATCCCAATCGACCTCTACGTCGGCGTGGCTGGCGCTGGCCCCCGGGATGTCGGTGATCGGCACACGAAGCGCTCGCCTTCCACGTGACGCAAAGGTATGCCGCGGCGTCGCCAGGTCTTCGGGCTTGTCGGCCGCGTCACCGCTCATCGATGCCTCCGATGGCCATCGCCTCGCCCATGCGAATCGATGCGCCGGCCTCCGCCACCACGTCGAGCGCGGATGCAGGCGGGGTCATGACGATCGCGGTAGAGCCCATGTGAAACACGCCGAGCTCTTCGCCGCGGTCTCGGGCGATCGGTGAATCGGCGTAACTGCGCACGCCCGGAGCATCCCCCCGGTTCGTCTGTAGATCGTCAAAGCTCAACCCGATGCGTCCCACACCGATCGCCCCCACCATGATCGTGGTCACAATTCCGTGAACCACGCTTTCCTGCACAATAGCAAGCCGTTCGTTCCGTGCGAAAAGCTGAGGGATATGATCGGTCCCAATCCGGTTCACGGGGAACAACGTCCCCGGCACGTACCGGACGTACTGCACGCCTCCGCATGTCGGCGCGTGTACGCGGTGGTAATCGCGGGGTGCGAGGTAGACGATGAAGTAGTAGCCCCCTTCGTAGAGGGCGGCCGCCTCGGGATCGCCGAGCAGATCGGCGGCCGAATAGCTCTGCCTTTTCACCCGCAGCTCAGCCCCGGCCGTCAGCTTGCCGAGATCCTCGATCCGCCCATCCGCCGGGGAAACCAGGGCCTTGGGGTCCGCGTCAACCACCCTCGCGCCGGCGACCAGCTTCCGGGTGAAGAAGTCGTCGAACGTCCGGAACCCGCCGGGCGGCATGTTCACTTCGCTCAGGTCGACGTCATAGGCTTTCACGAACGCGGAAATAGCCACGTCGACCACGGATTGCGGCGCCCGGGAGGCCGCAAGTCTGCCGAGCGCCCTGCTCAAGCCCTTGCGCGGCAGAGCACGGACCGTCTGCGCGGCCAGTCGTGAAGCACTCATCTCCATGAACCCGTGCTGTCCAGAAATGGTATCTGACCCAACTGCACCGCGTCAAACCTATGGGGCTCGACAAGTCTTCGAAATCTCAGTCGTTTTGGGATAGGCGATAGTGTGGGGGTGGTGGAGCGGGACCAATTGACGGGCCGTAGGCCCCGACCGGGATCAAGCACGTCGCCGCCCACAGGCGGTGGGGCGGGACCAATTGACGGGCCGTAGGCCTAACCGGGATCAAGCACGTGGCTGCAGGCCGTCTAGACCGCCGCTTCGCCGCGCTCACCCGTTCGGATTCGAACGGATTCCTCGATCGGGGACACGAAGATCTTCCCGTCACCGATACGGCCGGTCTTGGCCGCATTTTCGACCGCTTCGATCACGGAGACCACCAACGCGTCCGCGACCACGATCTCCACCTTCACCTTGGGGACGAAATCGACCACGTACGCAGACCCGCGATAAACCTCTCGCTTACCGCCGGTACGGCCAAACCCTTTGACTTCCGTGACGGTCATGCCTTTGATGCCTACTTCGTTGAGGGCGTCTTTCACCTCATCGAGCTTGAAAGGCTTAATAATGGCTTCCACCTTCTTCATGGGACCTCCGAACTTCGGGCAGCCCAACCAGAACCGCCTATGCTGGACGGTGTACCCCCCAATTATTTCCGGATTGTTTCCTGGTCGTAAATACGGAAGTGGAATGGACCGATGACACTGACCCAACCCGACTTGGCATCCCGAAACCGCATCACCGGCCTCGACCAATACCGGAGCCTCTACCAAGAGAGCATCACCCACACCGAGGCGTTTTGGCGTCAACAAAGCGAAACGCTCCACTGGTTCTATGAGCCCCATGGTGTGTTCGAGGAGTACGGGCCAGGCGAGTTCGTTTGGTTTCCCGGTGGACGGCTCAACGTCGCGGTGAACTGTGTCGACCGGCACGCCGCGAAAGATCCCTCCAAGACGGCGATCATCTTCGTCAAAGACGAGCCCGGGGAGTACGAGCACATTTCCTTCCAGGAGCTCAAGAGTAACGTCGGCCGCGCGGCGAACCTCTTGAAGTCTCTCGGCGTCAAGAAGGGCGACCGGGTATGCATTTACCTTCCGATGGTTCCCGAGCTCGCATACACCATGCTCGCCTGCGCTCGAATCGGTGCGGTGCACTCGATCGTGTTCGGTGGCTTCAGCGCAGACGCCCTGCGTGACCGCATCATCGACGCGGAGGCCAAAGTGCTGATCACAGCCAACGAAGGGCTGCGCGGCGGGAAAAGGATCCCGCTCAAGGCCATCGCTGACAGCGCAGTCGAGGGCCTTCGCGTGGTCGAAAAAGTGCTCGTCGTGCGCCGCACCGACACCGAGATCCCGATGCACTCAGAGCGCGACGTCTGGCTGCACGAGGCGATGGCCGAACAGCGGGTCACTTGCGCGGCCGAATGGATGGCCTCCGAAGATCCGCTGTTCATCCTGTACACGTCAGGATCGACCGGAAAGCCCAAAGGGTTGGTTCACACGACCGCCGGATACCTCACGTACGTGTCGTCCACGTTCCGATACGTCTTCGACATCGGCCCGGACGATATCCATTTCTGCGCGGCCGACATCGGGTGGATCACAGGCCATAGCTACATCATCTACGGGCCGCTCGCGAACGGGGTGACGACCGTGATGTTCGAATCCGTGCCGACATACCCCAACGCAAGTCGGTACTGGAACCTCATCGACGACATCGGGGCGACGACGCTCTACACCTCCCCTACGGCTCTGCGAGCCCTCATGCGCGAGGGCGACGGGCCGGTACAGGGCTCGAGCCGCGCATCATTGCGGGTTCTCGGAACGGTCGGTGAGCCGATCAATCCCGAAGTGTGGCGGTGGTACAGCAACGTGGTCGGAAACGGGAAGCTGCCGATCGTCGACACCTGGTGGCAAACCGAAACCGGCGGCGTGTTGATCAGCCCGCTTCCGGGCGCGACGCCGACGAAGCCCGGTTCCGCGACTCTTCCGTTGTTCGGCATCGAACCGGTGCTGGTCGATCAGGAGGGCCGGATCATCGAGGGCAACGACGTCAGTGGTTACCTGTGCATCGCACGACCGTGGCCCGGGCAAGCACGCACGATCCATGGCAACCACAAGCGCTTCCTGGAGACGTATTTCTCCCGGTATCCCGGCTACTACTTCACCGGCGATGGCTGCCGCCGCGACGAGGACGGCTACTACTGGATCACGGGTCGCGTCGACGACGTGATCAACGTGGCGGGCCACCGCCTCGGCACGGCGGAAATCGAGAGCGCGCTCGTGGCACACCAAGACGTGGCCGAGGCCGCTGTCGTGCCCTGCCCGCACGAGATCAAAGGCCAGGGTATCTTCGCGTTCGTGGTGCCGATCGCCAGCGCCAACTGGGACGCGCACGAGCTCCAAGGCGCGCTCAAAGAGCAAGTGCGTAAAGTGATTGGACCGATCGCAACGCCCGACGAGATCCGCGTGGTGAACGGCCTTCCGAAAACCCGATCCGGAAAGATCATGCGGAGGATTCTCCGGCAGATCGCCGCCGGCGAAGGAGATCAACTCGGTGATATCTCCACCCTCGCGGACTCTAGCGTCGTCGAAGCGCTGCTGAAGCAGAGCTGAGGACCGCCGATGGGAGGCACGAACCCGCTGCGCCCCCGATCGCGACCCAGACGAAGCCCACGAACAGTCTTGTAAACGATCCTCTACGCGGAGGGCAAAAGGCGGGCCACGATTTCGCGTGCTAGGTTCAACCCGTGATCAGCGACGAGTTTGCGTTCTTCGGGTATGACGATGAGTCGTGGGACAGGCTCGTCTCGTTGCTTCTCGGCGAGAGGGACGACGTACCGGAAAAGCCCCGAGGGGTGCTCGTCGTCGTGGTCAGCACCGAAGGTGCGCCCGTCGCTTCGTTTCACACCACCGAGGGAAGCATCGATCCCGCCTCGTTGCCGCCCTTCGACGACCTAGGCGCGTTCTGTGACGCCACTGCCTCGGGCGCCTGCATCGTCATGCGGGAGCGAGCCATGCCGGGTCTCGCAGAGTACTTGGCCGAGCCCCTCGACACCGAAGAAGACTTCGTTGCCCGCGTGATGCGCTTCGCTCGGGTTCTTCGCGAGCTCGGCAACGGGAACTTGCTTCGGGTCTGGCCAAATCCGCTCCCCGACCTCTTCTTGCCGGCCGCGCCGGCGGCCAAGCCAGCGGGGGAGGTGCTGCTTCCCGACGATCATTGCGTGATCCTAGGTGTGTTCGACGGGGGTGATCTCTGGACGGGCGCGGTGCTCCGACGGCACCGCGGTCGGTTCGACACGTTGGCTGGGCCCCAAGCGATTTCGCAATGGACGGGGCCGCTCGGGGGGGCATGGCGGCGCGACCACCGCGTGTTGGTCCAAGCCGTCGAGCGTGAGCTTGGGCCGGTGCACGTCGGACTCTTCATGGAGCTTCCAACAGCGCGAGCGCTTTTCGTCGACCGGCAACCGGGCGCATGGGCTCTGTCGTACGCGAGTCGGAGCTTGATCGTGTACCCGCTTCCCGGATTCGCAGCGACAGCCCTCGGCATCAACGGGCTCGCCGGCGTGGTTCAGTACGCCTTCCAAGCCATCGAAGAGATGGACCCGGACGAGGTGGCGCGCATCACACAGGGGTTTTGGCGAGGTCTCACCGACGGCGAGGGGCTCGCCGGCTTGCTCGGGTTCTCTCCGGCCGAGGTGATTTCCGAGGTCTGGCAGGAGAAGGTAAGCCAATGGCCCGGCCCCCCGGACCCTGAAGACCCGCCCTCGGAGCCGAGCGGCGAAAACGGCCCCAACCCCGAAGAAACCGATTCCAGCGATTGAGCCAGTCCCCGAAACTCCAGAGATCGCTCGTTCTTTGACAAACCTGGCGACCATCTGTACCTTTATCCCACCTGACCAATCTTACAGGGGACATCTGTCCAGGATGAAGGGCCAGTGGTGGTTACTCACTATTGACAACTTGCGGGGGAAGGCATGCAGAAGCTGACGCAACGGCAAAAGGCTGTTCTTGAGTACATTTCCGACTCGATTCACGACCGTGGGTACCCACCCACCCTTCGTGAAATCGGCAATCATCTCGGAATCCGGAGCACGAACGGAGTCAATGACCACCTCCGCGCCCTCGAGCGCAAGGGGTACCTGACCCGAGAGGACATGAAGTCCCGGACCCTCCGCCTGATGCGGACTCCCGACGGGAAACCCAGCAGCCGGCCCCCAAGCGCGAATGGCAATCTCATCGAAATCCCCATCGTGGGTCGCGTCGCCGCGGGCGCCCTGAGCGAGGCCATCGAACAACCGGATGACACCGTGCACATCGACCGCATGCTCATCGGCAGCCAGCGGGATGTCTTCGGGCTTCGAGTCGCCGGGGACTCAATGATCGAAGCGGGGATCTTCGATGGCGATTTCGTGTTCGTCCGCAAGCAGCTCACGGCAAACCGCGGGGAGATCATCATCGCCCTCGTCGGCGACGAAGCCACGTGCAAGTACTACTACCCCGAGCGTGAGCATGTTCGGCTGCAACCGGCGAACAAAGAATTGGCGCCGATTCTCATCCCGAAAAACGACTGGCGCAGCACACAGGTGCTGGGGGTCGTGGTTGGGGTGTACCGAAGACTTCACTAGGCCCAACCTCCGCCCCCACCCACCCGCCCCTTCGCCCCAGTAGCCTCCGGCTTCTGGGCCTTGGTGGTTGGCAGTAGCGCTTCTGAGAACTGGCCGACCCGCCCCTTCCCCCAAAAAGCCTTCGCCTTTTTGGGGTTCGGTGTTGGGGAGTGACGCTTCGGAGGGCGGCCCTTCCCCTCAAAAGCCGATTCGGAGACAGAAAAAGGGGACAGTCCCCTTTTTGGTGAGGTTAATTTCGGTATCGTGGCGGGATGACGCCACCCGCTCGTGTGTTGATGGGGCCTGGGCCCTCGGATGTGTCGCCTCGTGTGCTGGAGGCGCTTTCGAGGCCGACTGTGGGGCATCTCGATCCTTACTTTTTGAAAGTGCTCGATGAGACGCAGTCGATGCTTCGGGAGGTATTGGGGACCGAGAATGCGCTGACGCTGCCGATTTCTGCAACCGGGTCCGCGGGGATGGAGGCGTGTTTCGTCAATCTGCTCGAGCCAGGCGACCGGACGCTCATCGGTCGGAACGGAGTGTTTGGTGGACGCATGGCGGAAGTCGCGCGTCGATGTGGCGCCGAGGTGACGATCGTCGATGCGCCTTGGGGGCGCGCCATCGATCCGGACGACGTTGCACGCGTGGCGAAGCACGGGTCGTTCAAGGTGCTTGCCCTCGTGCACGCGGAAACGTCGACGGGCGTTCTTCAGGACCTGTCGCCGTTTCGCGCCATCGCGGATTCGTGCGGGGCATTGCTGGTCATCGATGCGGTGACGTCGCTTGGCGGTGTTGCAGTCGACGTCGATCGCATGGGGATCGATGCTGTGTACTCGGGCACGCAGAAGTGCCTGTCGTGCCCTCCGGGGCTCTCCCCAGTGTCGTTTTCGGCGCGTGCGCAAAGCGTGCTCGAGCATCGGAAGAGCCCCGTCCAAAGCTGGTACTTGGACCTCACGCTCATCGGCCGCTACTTCGGCACCGAGCGCGTCTATCATCACACTGCGCCCGTGAACATGATCTACGCGCTGCACCAGTCTCTTCGTCTCGTGCTCGAAGAGGGGCTGGACGCGCGCTACCGACGGCACCGCGACCAGGCCCAAGCCCTGTGGGCTGGCCTCGAGCAGCTCGGCATCGCGCTTCTGGTGGACGCGTCGGTGAGGCTCCCTCCTCTCACGCTTGCGCGGATTCCCGAGGGTGTGGACGACCGCGCCGTGAGGGCCCAGTTGCTCGCCGATCACGGCCTCGAAATTGGCGGAGGTCTCGGTGAATTCGCGGGGAAGGCCTGGCGAATCGGACTGATGGGGGCGTCCTCGACGCCGCGTCACGTCGAGCTCTGCCTCGGCGCGCTCGAAGAAGC
>JAPUKT010000435.1 GCA_027295555.1 Deltaproteobacteria bacterium | reverse complement strand
GGCGACGTCGCCCAGCCGTTTCGTGAGCTCCTCCCCCAGTGCCTTGCCTTCAGTGCGTCGCATGGTGCTCACCGCGTGGCAAGCTTCCTCGGTGGCGGCGACGAGCGCTTGGTTCAGGGCTTCCTCGTCGATTGCTCGGCTGACCACGAAGAGGTCAGGCACGCAGGAGAGCAACGAGAGGGGCAAGGGCTCGTCGGGGCTCAGCGCATCGCGCAACGCGCCAAGCTCTTCGTAAATCGAACGCGCACGATCGATGTCCAACGTCGGCTGAGGGAGGGTCTGCCCTTCGAACCTCGCGGTCGCGTCGATGCGCCCCCGCTCGAGGCGGGCACGGATGACGCGCTCCACCGTCGGGGTGCGGTTCTGAATGCGCGACGGCAGGCGTACCCGGACATCCAAGTACCTGTGGTTGACCGCACGTAGATCGAGCACGACGTGCCCGTCACCAAGGATGGCCCGGCCGCTCCCGTATCCAGTCATGCTCTGCATCAGACGCCTACTCGAGCCCGCGCTTGCGCTTGATCTGGTCCAGCACCTTGGCGTACTCGACCTCGAACACGGCGGTGCCTTCTTGGAGGTTCTTGATCTTCGAGCGAACCTCTGCGTCGAGGCCCGTCTCGACCTCCATGTGCCGACGAAGTACGGGCGTCATTTTCTTTCGCAGGGTCACGTCGTCCGCGTAGATCTCGATGACGTTCGCGCTGTGGAACAACATGTTGAGGAGCTGATCGACGAGGTAGGGCAGCACCTCGTCCTGCGGAGGGAAGCCCATCTCCTTGGACACCCGTTGCCGCATCCGGCCTAGCTGCGAGTACCCGAGGCCCTCGCGCTCCATTCGATCCTTGGCCTCGTCGATCACTTGGCGCTCGCGCCGGACGAATTCCTTGAGCACGGCTTCCAGGTCCAGCCGGACCTCGGCCTCCTGCTCGACCTCGATGTCCCCTTGAGCGGTGAGGTCCCTCACCAAATCATCGACGATCGGCCCGATTTTTCCCGAGTAAAGTCGCATATTTATGGTGTCGGACGGGACTCTGGAGCGACCCCCTCCCGGCGTCGCGACCCTAGCGAAGGCGGGGGTTCCGGTCAACACGACTGAACCTTTAGCTGAACCGTCTTTGTGAAAATGCGTCTTGACGGTAATCCTGTGATAATGCACCATACCGTTAAGGCTGTAAGTATGGATTCGAACGCTCCTGCACTTCAAAGCGGCTCTGGCGCGCGACGACTGCGAACGACGGAAGAACGTCGGGTCCGCATCCTTGCTCGATGCAGGGTTTTCGAAGCATTGGGGGCGGAGCTCCGCGAGCGTGTCCTCGACGGAAGCGCCCTCGTGGACGCAGACCGACGGGAATCTCTTTGTATGCCTAGCGACCCGGCTATCTTCGTGATCGGCAGTGGTCGCGTCCGGCGCGTACGTCGTACGCCGGAACGAGAGCTTACACTCGGATACTACGGACCCGGCGATCTCGTGGGGGAGATGTCCTTGGTCGATCCGGAAGCCCGCCTCGAGACGGTGGTTCTGGATTACGTGGAAGCGCTTCGGATCCCGCCGCGCCTCATCAAGATGGTGATGAGCGAGGATCTGGAGTTTGCGTCTGCGATGCATCGGTTGATGGGGGAGCGTCGCCTCATGGCGGAGCGCCGAATCGATGCGTTGCTCACCCGCAGCGTAGAATCGCGGGTTGCAGAGTTTCTTCTCGATGCGTCCTCACGACACGGTATCCCAGACTCGCGGGGAATTCTCGTTGGTGTGAAGTTCACACATCAGGAGATTGCGAGCTATGTCGGCTCGACTCGGGAAACCGTTACACTGGTACTCGGCGCGTTCAAGAGGGGCGAGTTGATCGCAACCGATCACCGCCGCGTCGTGATCAGGGACGTCGCAGGACTGCGAAAGAGGGTATGACTTAGGGGGATCGTCCGAACGGCGCGCGGCCTGGGGGGGCCGCCGCCGGGCGGACACTTTTAAGCAGCGGCGGCAGCAGCAGCGACAATGACAGCGGCAGTGTCAGCGCCAGTGTCCGTGTGATCATTCTTGTGTTACCGCGATTTCCTTTCTGAGCGGCTAGGGTCCCCCTCCCTTTGTGAGGGGACCCGATCCACTCAGAAAGGAAATCACTCATGGGATTCATCGTTCAACAGAAGGCACTTCAGGCAGCGGAGGGATTGCAACCTCTTCTTCCAGTCATTCGCAAAAGGGACAAAGACCTCTTCGACCAAGTTCGGAGGGCCATGAACAGCGTGGTCCTCAACATTGCGGAGGCCGAGGGGAATGACGCGGGGACGGCGAGAGCGCGGTTCGCCAGCGCGTGTGGATGAAGTCTGCGCGATGTCCTGGAGGCTTTCGGGGCGTTAGCCCCTTCGAGCCAAGCACCACGTGATGGCGCACACCTCATCGAGTCTCTCATCGAGGTGAGTCGCCGTCTGCGCCTCGATGTACCCCCAGTCGCTTGCAACGTCGAGTGCCGCTCGGACTTCCTTCGCAGACCCACACGCTGTCGCAAATCGGGCTCGCGCATTTCCCGCGTCACTCCCTCGTGCCTCCGCGATATTCAGCACGACACTCTGGGCAGCCCTCTTGAGCTGATCTGCCAGTGCCAGCGCCACCCCGGGGTTTTAGATCAGCTCGTCCTCTTCTTGGTTGAGCTTCTTTTCCATCCGGTCGATCAGGCCCTTCCAGCCTTCGTCGTTGATCACGCGGCGGAACTGGCGTTTGTAGTTCTTGACCAAGCTGACACCGTCGGTGGAGATATCCCAGACGCGCCATTCGCGGCCTTCAGGACGCATGCTGTAATTGATCTCGACGGGGGGTTTCCGCTTCTTCTTTCGGGAGCGGGCGGATGACTTGACGAGGGCGCCGGTGTTGTCGATGGCCTCGGCATCCACCCAGGTTACCTTGTACTTGAGGGTCGACTCCATGTTGTTCTGGTACTGGCGTTCGACGAGCTGGCGGAGGAGGCTCACGAATTGCTTTCGTTCCTTTGGCGAGCGCTTGTTCCATTCTTGGTCGAGAGAGAGCTCGGAGAGCATGTCGTAGTCGAGGAACTCGCCGAGGAGCTCGGTGAGCCGCTCCGCGCGCTTCGGGGTATCGGGCCGCCGCAGCACGGCACGCACCTTGTTGTGCTTCGTCCGAATGAAGGTCTCGGCGGCCTCGACGTCGATGACGGGGTCCGCTGCGCTGCCGGCCGCAGGGCTCTGGGCGAGCAGCGGTCCGGCTACCGACAAAAGCCCAGCAATTACGAATGAAATAGTGGTAAAACGCCCCATATCTTCCATTGGGACGACTATAGCCGACGATTTATTCCCCGCAGCCCGGCGGTCGCCAGCCCTTGGGGTCGACCAGCGGCACGCCGGTTGCCTGCTCCAACCCCGCAATCGCGAGATTGTACTCGGCGATCGCCATCAGATGCTTCGAGCGGGCGCTGAGATATCCTTCGATCGAGTCTTCGAGGTCCTTCGCGCTCATGGTGCCGACCTCGTAGCCCTGGCCCGCCGAGATGAACCACTTCCGGGTCTCCCTTTCGGCGCGAGCCCAGGAGTTCATCCTGCGCTTAGAGTCTTGTAGATGCTCGAAGAGAGCGGTCACCTCGAGCTCGATGCCCCGATGTGCCTCTTCGGTCTTCGCCTTCAACGATTCGATCTCGGCCTTGGCCGCTTTGATACGGGCGTTGGTCCCGGCGAAGTCGAGCTCCCACTTCGCCACGAGACCGGCAAACGCGGCCCTGAAGTTGCCGCGGTCGATGATGAAGGGGTTGTCGATGTCGGTGACGATGGGCGTGCTGGCGAAATTTGCGGCCAGAGCGAGGATGATGTCGGGTAGGTAACCTGCTCGCTTGACGACCAAGTTCGCTTCTCGTGCGGATTTGGCCGCGTTGAGCTGCTCGACCTCAGGCCGGTTGGCGAGCGCGCGATCGAGATGTTCGCTGAGCTCGAGAATTTCACTCTTTACCGGTTCGAGCGCACATTCGGGAACGATCGCCGGCTTGATTCCGGACAGGATCTCCAGCGCAACGCGCGCCGACGCCTCCAGCCGCAGCGCCTCTGACTCCCGCGACTCGATCTCGGACAACGTCGAGAGCAAGCGCCAGTAGTCGACTTGTTTGACCCGTGGGTCGTCGGCATTGAGGCGCGCCTCGAGCTTCTCGACGGCCTTGGTGAGCTTACCCTTGCCCTCTGAGATCATCGACTGAAGGTCGAGCGAGAGTTGTGTGCCGAAGTACGCGCGGCGCACGTCGTAGACGACCTGGTTGAGTGTCTTTACCCGTTCTTGCTCCGCGGTCTTGATCCCCGCCCTCGCGGCGGTCTTGCCCGCACGGTACTTGCCGAACGTATAGATGGGGATGCCTCCCTCGACGAAGAGCTCGACGCCCGGGCCCCAAGGGTTGCTGAACGGAAGCTGACTGTCGGGGCTGAAGATGGGCGTACCCGAAGCCTTGGGCCGGACGAAGAAGGTGGCCCTCCCTTGGAACTGGAAAAACGGCGACAGCTTGGCCTCGTTCAACCGCGCATGCGCGACCGCGATGTCGGCCTTGGCTGCCCGGAGAGAGGGGTAGCGCTGGATGGCCGCCGCAGTGTATTCGTCCAAGTGATAGACGCGGGTGTTCGGCGCCTCTTCCCCCGTCACGCGCACGGAGACGCCGAGCGACGCTAGCCCGATCACGGCTAAGGCGCAGAACCTGGCCATGGGGTTTTTGTACCTGGAAAAGGCCGGTCGGGCCACGAATGCGCGATTCTCGCTACTTCTTCTTACCGCCGCCCCTCTTCTTGGCTTGGGCGTTGTAGCGTTGAATCAGCAAATCGGTGAGGTCCAAATTGGAGGGCACCCACACGACGCCGCCCTCGTTGGCCTCGATGATCAACGTGTATCCGTCGCTCTGCCCGATACGGCGGAGAATGGCCTGCATCCTGTCGAGAATCTTCTTGGTCAGCTCCGCCTCGGCCGTCGAGAGCTCGCGCTGGTAGTCGACGTACTCCGTCTGCAGGGCTATCAGGTCTTCCTGGTACTTCTCGAGCTTCTTCTTGAGCGCGTCCTCGCTGAGCACATCCTGCTGCCGTTCGATGCTCTGTTTTTGCGCCTTGAGCGATTCCTGCGCCGTGTCGAGCTTCTTCTGCCGCTGCTCGAAGAGCTTCGTCAGCCGTCGCTTCGCCTGCCGGCCGTCTTCGGTTTCGTTGATTGTGCGCTGGAGATCCACGACGCCGATCTTGAGTTGCGCGTCGACGGTCGATGCGGTGCCGGCCAACACAAACGCCGCAAGTGCGAAAACTACGATTCTGCTAGAACCCATCAGCGAATCCTTTCGAGCCCGGCCTAGCTAGCCGTTCACTGGCGGCCGGTCAAGCCCCAGGGGCTATACGCCAGCGCGTCGGCAAACATTCTCAGAACGACTGACCGATCGTGAATTCGAAGCGAACCGGGCTGTCTTGAGGGCGTCGGCGGATCGGAATGCCCCACTCGAAACGCAGCGGACCAAGCGGGGAGAACCACCGGATTCCGAACCCGACCGAGTACCTCAGGAAGGGATGGATGCCGCATGGCTGCGATGAGCGATCATTTTCTGGTGCAATGGGCGCTTGGCAATTGCCGAACTGATCGCGGAACGCGAAGAGGTTCCACGCGTTGCCGCCGTCCGAGAAGATGACACCTCGGATGCCCACCGTCTCGATGATGGGGAACTCGAGCTCGACATTGTAGAACGCCTGGAAGTCGCCGCCTATGGGTCGGCCCCGGGCGACGATCGGAAGGTTCGGGTCTCCGGCGGACGCGACGCCCGCCTGGGGCCCTACCGACTGAAGTCGGTAGCCGCGAATCGTGAAGATGCCACCGAGATAGAACCGCTCGAAGACAGGCACGATCTTTCGAGAGGTGATCAATCCCATTTCGGTGTTGACCTTGAACACCACGGGCCCGAAGACTCGCTTGTAGAAGCGCGCGAATGTCGTCTGGCGAACGAACGTGTTGTCGGAGCCGAGATATTGGTCGGCCACCTGTACGGCATAGTTGGCGAAGATACCGCCGGTAGTCGCCAGGCGGTTGTCTCGGCTATCCCAGTTGATCGTGAAGCGGAGCGAGCTGGTGATGCCGTCTCGGAACGCGTTGGCGATGAAGATGTTCGAGAAGGTGTTCTGAAGGTCGCCACCCACGCCGCCGATGAGGTTCCCTCGTGGCTGCGAGATGACCACATTCTCGAACTCGTACCGGACGAAGAGTCGGAACCTCGGATTGAAGAGGGGATGCCCCGTGGTGATACTCGCGCCTGTCGAGTCTTGACGGAAGTCCGCGAAGTCTCGGATGCGCTTGAAGAACCCGACGCCGAGACTCCATTCCGAGCCGAGGAACCACGGCTCGATGAAGTTCAAATCGATCTGTTGGCGGATTCCCGATAGCTGAAGGTTGAGTCCCAGTGTTTGGCCGCGGCCGAAGAGGTTATGTTGCTGGACCTGGGCGGTGATGATGAAGCTCTCGAGAGACGAAAAGCCGGCGCCCACCTGGAAGGTGCCGGTAGCCTTTTCTGCGACTTCGACGTTGAGCACCATTTGGTCTCGGGCGCTGCCTTGCTCCTCGGAGACGTCGACGCGCTCGAAGTACCCGAGCTGGGTTACGAGCGCCTGGCCGTCCTCGATCTTGCTTTGGTTGTAGAGGTCGCCCTCGCTGATGCGGAACTCACGTCGAATGACGGCGTCTCGGGTCTTGGTGTTGCCGCGCACGTGAATGCGCTCCATGTAGACCAGTGGGCCACGCTGGATGCCGATGCTCACGTCGACCAAGTGGTTGACCTCGTCGAGATCGGTCCCCGGGACCATCTCCACGAGCGCATAGCCCTGGTCTCGATAGGTACGGCTGATCTGCTCGATGCCTTCGGCGATTTTGCTTCGGCTGAACCAGTCACCCGACTTGAGCTTGATATCGTTTCGAAGCTGGTCCTTCGGCGCGATGGTTTCGACCTCATTGCCGGCTGCGTCGGTCTCGACCACGTCGAGCTTCCGAACGCGGAAGCGAGGCCCTTCCTCGACCGGGATGGTGATGTCGACGTACGCCCGATCTGCCGTGAGCTCCACGCTGGGGCGGCTGGGGCGCATCATCAGGTAGCCCTTGTCGTAGTACCAGGCCTGGACTCGCAACACGTCCTCGTCGAAAGCCTCCCGGTTGAACTTGTTGCGATCGCTCAAGAACGAGAACATCCCTGTCTCGTTGGTCTGCATGATTTTGAGGAGCTCTTCGGCCGGGAGCTGCTCGTTCCCGACAAAGCTCACCCGACGGACCTGGACTTCTGCGCCCTCGTCGATCTTGAACACGATGTCGACTTGGTTGGTGTCGCCCGGGACTCGTTTGAGCTCGTAGTCGACCTCCGCGAGGAAGAAGCCACTCTCGGAAAGGAGGTTGCGAATCTTGTCGGCGCTCTCCTCGACGTCGGGAACCACCAGAATCGTCCCCGGCTCGAGGGTGATGGCCTCGTCGATGTCGTCATCGTCGACCTCGTCGTTGCCTTCGTACGTGACCTTGTTGATCGCGGGGCGCTCGAGGACGCGAATGGTGAGCTTGATCCCGTCGCCGAGCGGGTCGGCTTCGATGGCGAGGTCGTCGAAGTACCCCATGTTCCAAAGCGCACGCGCGTCTCGAGTGATCCCCGGATCGGTGCAAACCTTGCCGCGGCCGAGCTTCATCGTTGCGCGGACGTCGTCAGGGTCGACGCGTCGGGCACCGACGACCACGACGCGACGGATGGTCTTGCCATGGCAGCTCGTCCTCGGGACCTGGATCGCCACGTCGGGGTCCTCGACGGGTTCATAGTCCTCTCCCTTCGGTTCCTCTTCGGGGAGGGGCGGCGGTGGCGGTTTAGGTCGAGGCGAGGTCCGAATCGGTCGGGTCGCAGGAGGCGGCGGCACCGGGATGTTGTCCTCACTCTGAGCGCCCGCCAGGGAAGCGAGCCCTGCAACGAGCGTCAGGGCTATGGCAGGGGCGGAAAGGCGCATTGTCAGGGCTTGCGATCCGGGCGGCTATAGCCGTGGCCTAAGGGGGGGTCAAGTTGGTTTTCCTTGGTTTTCAGGGGGTTGAGCGTCATCGTGGGGCTTTTGCTCCGCGTCGTTTGTCGACGACAGAGGCCTTCGCTCGTCCGAGTCGATCCGTCCGTCCTTCATCGCGATCTGCCTGGGCATCATGGCGGCGAAGTCGCGGCTGTGGGTCACGATGAGAAACGTAGTCCCGTGGCGCCGATTGATCTCGAAGAAGAGCTCTTGTACCGAAGCGCTGCTCTGGCTGTCGAGATTGCCGGTCGGCTCGTCGGCGAGCACCAGCTTCGGCTCCATGAGCAGCGCTCGGGCAAGGGCGACACGCTGTTGTTCGCCACCCGAGAGCTCGCCGGGCCGATGGGTCAGTCGGTGGGAGAGGCCCACCTCGTCGAGCAGTCCACGGGCCCTATCCTCGAGTCGACGACTTCCTCGAATCAGCCCGGGCATCATCACATTCTCCAGTGCGGTGAACTCCGGCAGCAGATGATGAAATTGGAAAACAAATCCAATGCTTCTGTTTCGAAATTCTGCGAGGTCGGAGCTTCCTAGGCGGGTGACGTCCCGTCCCTCGTATCGAATCGTCCCATGGGTCGGAAGGTCGAGGGTCCCGATGAGGTGCAGGAGGGTGCTTTTTCCGGCGCCAGAGGGCCCGACGATGGTCACCATCTCGCCCCTGGGGATCTCGAGGTCAATGCCTTTGAGGACTTTTAGGGACTGACCTTCGTGTTCGAAGGTTTTAGTCACGTTTTCGACGGTGACGAGGAGGTCGGACATCGAGAGTGCAAAAGAGGGTCAGCCGAAGGTCAGTCGTACCGAAGTGCGTCCACGGGTCGCACGCGACTCGCTTGATACGCGGGAAATAGAGTTGCCGCCAGGCATACCACCACGGTTGCCGCGCCGACTAGAGCGAACTCGGTCAGGTCGAGTTTCACCGGAAGCTTGTCGATGTAGTAGACCTCGGGATTCATCCGGATTCCGAAGTGTTCGGCCGCGAATGTCACGACGAAGCCAAGACCAAGGCCCAATAGACCACCGGCCGCGCCGATGAGAAGACCTTCGAGCACGAAGATCCGAATCACGCTGCGTGCCGAGGTGCCCATCGCTTTGAGGATGCCCACTTCGCGCCGCTTCTCCTGAACGAGCAGCGTCAAAGTGCCGAAGACCGAGAACCCCGCGACCAGAATCGCGATCCCGAGCGTGATGAACATGGCGAGCTTCTCGAGGGCGAGCGCACCAAAGAGCTGCTGATTCATCATCTTCCAGTCGCGTACTCTAAGCTCGTCGCGACCGATCATCGACGAGAGCTCGGTTGCCATCGCCGGGGCCATTTCAACGTCTTGCACTTTGACCTCGATGCCACTGACCGCATCGGCGGCCTTGAGGAAACGCTGGGCGACGCCGAGGGCCACATAGGCGTGCTTCATGTCGTACTCGTACATACCGCTGTAGAAGATGCCGGCGATCCGGAATGGCTTGGTGCGTGGGATGAGACCGGTCGGGCCGAGCTCGCCGCGGGGCGACACCACCGTGACCCGATCGCCAACCACCAGCCGGAGCGCCCGCGCCAGCTCTTGACCGACGATCAGTCCGGGCATCGCTTCTGGGGCCGGCTCGGCGTCGTCATCTGGCTCGGTTGGAGGGTCCTCGAGCATCGCGTCGAACGGGCTGGTTCGCGAGGTGCCGATCGAGGAGTCGAGGATCCGCTCGGGATGCTCGAGGTATTCGAGCTTTCCATGGGTCATATTCCGGGCGAGGTCGGTGACTTCACTTACGGACCCGGGATCGATCCCGCGGAGGATGGCGCCAGCCCGGCTCGAAAGGCTCGAGACCATCACCTCGGTCTGAAGGTAGGGTGTCGCGCCGACCACGCCTTCGGTGGTGCGCGTCTGTTCGAGGATGAGCTGCCAGTCCTCGAGCTCGTCGAAGGCCTGGTCGATGACGATGTGGGCGTGGTTGCCGAGGATCTTCTTCGTGAGGTCCGCCCGAAACCCACCCATGACGCTCAGGACCGAGATCAACATGGACGACGAGACGGCGACTGCGAGCACGGAGAGAGTGGCGCTTGCCGCGAGGAAGCCTGTCTTCTTCGCGCGCAGGTGACGGGCCGCCACCATCGATCGAAACCCGATCCGCTCGAACGCGGAAAGAAATGGGCCCACCAGCCGCAGCGCGATCCGGGTGGCGAAAAGGGTCGTGACGGTCACCCGCACCACGGCGCCTGTGAGGCTCGCGTCATCTCCTTCAACCGAGGAGAAGGGTAGCGTGAAACTGACTGCGACGAAGACCAGGACCAGGACGGCGTCGAAGACCCACCAGAACCGTTGGCGCTTGGGCGCGGGCAGCAGGAACCAGCACGACGTGGAAAGGACGACGAGGGTGGCGGCGGTCGCAGCCTGAAGGCTCGCGGCGGTTTGGTAG
Organism: Deltaproteobacteria bacterium; assembly: GCA_027295555.1. Taxonomy (GTDB): domain Bacteria; phylum Myxococcota_A; class Polyangia; order Polyangiales; family Houyiibacteriaceae; genus SG8-38. The sequence goes on along the minus strand of JAPUKT010000435.1, from coordinate 3,663 downwards.
AGCGTTCGGAGCCATTCGAGCTCGAGGTCCGGGTGCGCGAGATGGGTGAGGCCGAACAGTAGGCTCGCGATCGTGCCGCCGAGCACGTGGCCTAGCGACGCATGTGCCGCCCAGAGAATGATGCCAATCGAAGCGGTCGTGATCAGGGTGTGCAGTGCCGCAGCGATTGAAAGGCCGAGGATACGTGCTCGCCCCGGGGTGCCGCGCGACATGCGACGTGCGCGGCCCGCGACGGCCAGGCTCAGGAGGCCGAGGGTGAGCTGTGCCGTGGTCCAGCCGATCGCGAGCCGGATCCAGACGAGGCCGTCGATCAAGCTGGCCTGAAACCACTGCGTGCTCGTGGCGAGGAACACGACGGTAGCTGCAGCGTGCAAGACCGACAGGCCAGCAAGGGCCGCCGTCCAGAAGCCGAGGGGCCGCGTGCTCGTCATTCGCTTTCCGGCCGAAGCAAGGGGAACAAGAGCACGTCGCGAATCGACGGCTGATCGCACAGGAGCATGACCAATCGATCTACGCCTAGGCCGAACCCAGCCGCAGGTGGCATCCCGTGGGACAGCGCGCGAATGTAGTCTGCGTCGAAGTCCATTGCCTCGTCGTCGCCGCGTTCGCGGTTCCGCAACTGGCCTTCGAAGCGGGCTGCCTGATCGTCGGGGTCGTTGAGCTCGCTGAAGGCGTTGCTGATTTCGCGCCCATCGATGAAGAGCTCGAACCGATCGACGAACGCGGGGTCGTCATCATTGCGGCGCGCCAACGGGGAAACCTCGATCGGATACTCGGTGATGAAGACCGGGACCGATTCACTGCCATCCGGGGTGCGGTAAAGCGCCGTGAGGTCGGGCTCGACCAGCAGCTCGAAGATCGCGAAGAGACGCTCGCCGTGGGTCTCACAGTGCTCGAGCTGCTTTTGGGCGGCGGGTTCGAGCTTGGGGAGCACGGCTTGGCATGCGTTGGCGAGCGCGTCGGGATCGTCGATCGCTTTGCGAGAGAGCTTGTCGGTCCACGGGGTCTTCGGGATGTCTCCCTGACCCGCATGCTCGAGTCGCTCTGCGATGGAGTCCCGAAGAGTCACGCGCTTCCACTCGGCCCGGAGGTTGAACGCGCGTTCGCCCGTGAGCTCGGGGAAGCGTGCGTGAAGGTCGGCATCAACGGCGCGGATCATGTCGACGGCGAGGTCCATCAGTTCCTCGTACGTGGCATAGGCCATGTAGAACTCGAGGATGGTGAACTCGGGGTTGTGCTTCGTGCTGATGCCCTCGTTGCGGAAGGTGCGGCCGAGCTCATAGACACGGTCGAAGCCGCCGACCAGCAGGCGCTTGAGATAGAGCTCCGGCGCGACGCGGAGGACCAGCTCGAGATCGAGCGTGTTGTGGTGGGTCTCGAAGGGCTTGGCCATCGCCCCGCCGCGGATCGCGTGGAGCAGCGGGGTTTCGACCTCCAAGAAGCCGAGCACATCGAGGAAGCGGCGAAGGGACTGCACCACCACGGTACGCGCGCGAAACACCTCGGCAACAGCCGGATTCGCGAAGAGGTCGACATATCGCTCCCGGTAGCGCTTTTCGACGTCCTTGAGGCCGTGCCACTTGGCCGGGGGCGGCAGCAGCGCCTTGCCGAGATGCTCGTAGCGCCGCGCACTCACGGCGAGGGCGCCCGTCTTCGTTCGGATGGCGGGACCTTCGACCATCACGTGGTCGGCGAGATCCAAGAGCTTGAGGAGGGCGGCATCACGCTCGCTCAGTTTCTCTGGACGCATCAACGCTTGTGCGTCCCCGTGCGGGGTACGAATGACCAGGAACGGGCCCCGCTTGGCGATCACGCGCCCGAAGAGCGGAACTTGTGGGGCGTCTTCGGTGAGGTCCTCCTCGAGCGGAAGCTCGTCCCGCGCCGACTCGTCCACAGCCAGCTCGATAACCCGGCGGCGCTTGTCCTCGAGCTCCGGGGTGGTGTGCCAGGCGTTCGGGTAGGGCAGGACGCCCAGCGCGCGCAGTCGCTCGGCCTTGCTGCGGCGTGTTCGTCGAAGCTCGTCTTCGGTCGCCATTGGCTCCTAGTCCTCTTGGTGTCCTCGGGCGTTGCCCGCTTTCTTCCGTTGTCGTTGCTTGTCTGCGTTCATCAATAGGTACGTTTCGATGAACTCGTCCAGCTCCCCGTCGAGCACCGCCTCGGCGTTGGCCACCTTGTGATCGGTACGTTCGTCTTTGACCATCGTGTAGGGCTGGAGGGTGTAGGTTCGGACTTGCGACCCAAAAGCGATATCCGCTCGGTTGCTCAGGAACGCCTCTTCGAAGGCCTCCTCGCGCTCGCGGCGTGCCTTCTCGAAGAGCAGACCACGGAGCATCTTCATCGCGGTCTCGCGGTTTTGGTGTTGGGACCGCTCCGCTTCACATCGCACCGCGAAGCCCGTGGGGACGTGCTTGATGCGAACCGCCGATTCGGTTCGATTGACGTGCTGGCCGCCGGCGCCGCCCGAGCGCATCGTACTGATCTCGAGATCCTCGTCGCGGATTTCGATTTCACCCTCGGTCAGCTCGTCGTCGAGGTCCGGTACTACGCTGACACTCGCGAACGAGGTGTGCCGGCGCTTGTTGGCGTCGAACGGGCTGATCCGGATGAGGCGGTGGACGCCGTTTTCGGCACGGAGATACCCATAGGCGTTCGGGCCCCGGGCCACGAAGGTCGCGTCCTTGATCCCAGCTTCGTCACCGGGCTGTTTGCTCAGGAGCTCGGTCTCGTAGCCTCTGCGCTCGCACCAGCGGAGGTACATCCGAAGCAGGATCTCCGCCCAGTCTTGGGCTTCGGTGCCGCCGGCTCCCGGGTTGATGGTGACGATGGCGTCGGTGTCGTCGTCCTCGGTCAGCATCCGCTTGAGCTCGAGGCCCCGTACCTCGTGCTCGAGCGACGGAAGCTGTTCTGCCACATCCGCGACGACTCCCTCGTCCCCCTCGCTTGCGGCCAGCTCCAACAACTCCAAGAGATCCCGAGCTTCGCGGTCTACGTGCTCGAATTCCTTGAGTGTTTCCTCGGAGGATGCGCGCTCACGCATCATCTTCTGGGCCTTCTGTTGGTCGTCCCAGAAGCCCTCGGCCAGACTGAGGTTGGTCAGCCGGTCGATGGTGTGACGCAGGCCTTCGAGGTCAAAGATACCTCCCCAGCGCTTCCATGCGCTGTACGAGGTCTCGGAGTTGTTCGCGACATTCCCGTGGTGTCATGTCTCTGGGCGCGGACTAACCCGCCACCCGACCGGTGTCAAAACCCCGTAAAGGCGACGCCGTGCGTCGCCCACCGGGCTTCGGGCCTTTTCTTGGGGGTAATTGGGTTTTGGGCTTGTGTTGGGGAGCGCTTTCCGGTTCACTTTCGCGCCATGCCCCGTTCGAGAGGTTTACGGATGGGTGTGCTCGTCGCTGGGCTGGTGTGGCTCACGGCGTGCGACACGGCGAAGTTCGCGGCGGACTCGACCTCCGGCCTGTTCCAACGGGCGGCGCCGGGCATCGAGCAGTACTGGGACTACGAGATGGTGGGCGCCGCGTTTCCAGCGAGCATCATCCAGCTCGAGGGCATCATGCGCGTCGTCCCCGACAACGAAGTCGTCGTGATGTCAGCCATCGGAGCGTACATCGGCTACGGCACTGGCTGGATCGAAGATCGGGTCGAAGTCGCCGATGCCGAGGA
>JAPUKT010000434.1 GCA_027295555.1 Deltaproteobacteria bacterium | reverse complement strand
GCTCCGACCTCCGTGTCCGCGCGCTTCGCACAGATCCGAAACGCCCTCGCGCTACGCCCGGGCGATCCGCGCTACGCTGCGTTCCGCTGAACCGCGCCAAGTAGCTGAGCCTATTCGACTCGTTGGTGCACGTGGAGTCCGTCTATGGGTTGCAACGTGCCGTCGAGGGTCGGCAAAGCCTGCCTTTCGAAACGCGAACGCACGCCATCGCCTTCGAGGTCTCCTTCGGCTCGGAAGGTCACTGGTCCGTCCTTGCCCTCGCCACCGAGGTCACAGCCCGCCTCCGATGGCATGTAGCGATAGCTGTAACGAATCGCGCGGTCCGGCTGGAACCCGAGCGCCTTCCAATTGTCGTGGCCCCGGGCGGTCGCTGCGAAAAAGTCGACGGCGTCAGGCTCGATGGTCGGCTCCGTGGGCGTCGGGCCTGCGCCAGGCGGCAAGCAACGACGGAGGCCACCACCCCACGAGGTTCCGTAGTACGCGGCGGCGCGATCGCTCAGCTCCTGCAACAGCTCGGAGGCTTCGATGATCTTGTTGGTCTTCACGCGACTCATGAACGTCGGTATGAAGACCGCGAGACCGGTGCCGACGATGCAGAGCAAGAGGGCGGCCTCGAGGAGGCTCAATCTCGGGCGACCACGCGGCACAGCGGCGGGACTGTGCGGGCAGGCCTCGGACTTTGCAAGGCCTAGCTCGGGTCCAGCGTGCCGGCAGCGATTTGAATGGGCTCGGCGACGAAGAAGTAGAGGGGCGAAGGCATGTAGGGAAACTCCTGCTGCCGGCGTTCCTCGAATTCAGCGTTCGCGTTGCGGAAGGCTTCCGCGTAGGCCTCGTCCCGAAGTCTCGACAACCGGAGCTCGATCTGGGCCTTGACCGCAGGGTCGCGCACGATGGCGTACATCTCCTCGAGATGCCGCTGCTCGCGCTCCGACTGGCCGAGCTTGCTCAGCAATGTCGCATTGGTGAGAACGAGCCATTCAGGGCCTTCCCCGAGGCGGGCGGCCATCATCATGTGCTCATTGGCTTCGAGTTGAAGCTGCTCGCGGTTTGGGTGATCTTTCGGCAGTCGAGGAAGCAGCTCGTAGGCAATGGTCGCCCCGGCGTCCCAGGCGAGCTTCCCGTCGTTCGGAAACCTCTGCGTGCCCTGTCGGAGCACGGCTATCGCGCGCTCGAGATATTCGATCGGGCTCCCTTCGGGGGTGTAGACCGCGGCGACGCCGACCCACCGGTACACGCGCTCAAAGTCCGGGTCGAGGGCGAGCATCGAGTCGCCATAGTTGAATACGTGCTTGACCGCGCCGCGGTTTTCGAACTCGTCCCCGAAGTAGATCAAGGCGCGGAGCCAAATCAAATCCGCCAAGGCGCGCCGGTAACCGAGGCTCATGACCTGCAGCCATTGAGGCGGGGGCAAATAGTAGATGTCCTCGTACCTCTGCGTCCCGAGGTAGTGCTCCATGGCGCGCGCCCGCAGCGCCCACACCCCCACTGCGCTCGCGATCAGCACCGCCAACGCCGTCGCTTGCGCAATACCCCTCACGCATCGAGTATACCGAAAAAAGGGGACGGTCCCCTTTAAACGCAAAAAAGCCGCGACATGAAGTCGCGGCCCGTTGCGTCGTCAGTCTCCGTTCGATTACTCGAGCGGGCTGTTGCTGAAGATACCAGGCGCCCGGAACAGCGCGTTGTCCGGGTTCGAGCCTGCAGCAAGCTGGAAGGTCGACTCCACATTGTCACCGTCGAGGTCACCGTTCGCGGTGAAGGTGTAGACGGTGGTGTCGTTCGACGAGTTACCGCAAACCGAGGCACCCGACACGATGTGGTACTCGAAGTAAAGCGGGTCCGCCGGAGCGAAGTTCAAAGAGGTGTACGAGGCAGACTCGGACGCCCAGGCCACAACGTACTTCTCGTCGTCGGCGCTCCAGCTCGCGGTCGCGGCCGAAACGACGCAGTGGCTCGAAGCCGCAGCGGTCGCGCCGGCGGTGATCACGCCCTGGGTCCAGTTCTCCTGGCTGTAGTACGCGGCAGCGCCTGTGAAGAGCGATTTCAGGTTGGCGCCAGCTTCCGAGGTCTTCGAGCGCTTCACGTAGTTGACGAACGCCGGAATCGCGATCGCGGCAAGAATGCCGATGATAGCAACGACGATCATCAGCTCGATGAGGGTGAAACCCTCCTTTTTCGAGAGTAGCTTGTTCATTTCGTTAGTTTCCTTTCCCCCGGGCAGCTCGCCCGCCTAATCTCAGTGGCCTTGAGCAATGCAACCCCCGTGCCGATTGTCTCGAGGCCCCGGCCAACCGAAAATTATTGGCAATTCGTGGAATCAGCCTGACGCAATCGGGTGCTCGGGGACAGTTTTTGTCACCCGCAGGTGACGCAAATTGTCACTCCCAGCCGCCTTCTGCAGTGGCACTGTTATAGATGTGGTTCGCTTGGGAGTAGATCTCGAGATAGAAGGTGGTGAGGTCTTCGTTGAGATCCCCCTGGGCGCGTGCCGCGAACCAGTGGTCGTCGTTGTCGAGGCCGCTCCCCGAGGGGACTGCGGTCCCAGGGATACCCGCCACCGTGGCGTACTGGAAGCGGATCGGGCCGTCCGGGGACGCACCGAGCTGGCCCCATTCCGTGTTCGTCGTCCAG
>JAPUKT010000433.1 GCA_027295555.1 Deltaproteobacteria bacterium | reverse complement strand
TCAGATCGCGATGCGGAAGTCGTCGCACCAATTCGTCAGCCTCGAGCTGTCTTCCGAAGGCCGGGGCGATCTCACCGCGACTTCGCTGAGCATCGCCGAAGCCGCGCTCCCGATCCTCAAGCTGGCGAGCGACCTCCTTCGAAGCCTGGTGGCTGCAGACCGGGGGCAAACCCGCAACCTCCGCGTGCGCGCGCTCCGACAAGAGGTTCGGGCGTTGCGTCGGGAGATCCGGGCGCGCCGGAGCGCCGATAGCTTCATCAACCTCGACCCCGACCGGCTGCGCATACACAACGAGGCGGAGCCTCCGCCAACCATGCAGGCCGAGAAGCTGCCGTCCCTCCAGTTCGACGAGCGGTGGCGGATCTGCCTGGAGGGGCTCGACGCCAACTCGGTGTTCATGTGCGGCGATCGACTGGTCATCGCGACCCAGACCCATGTGGTCGCGGTCTCACGCGACGACGGCAAAGTGCTCTGGGCCCGCCCGGGCCAAGCATCGACCACGCTGATGGCAGGATCGGTGCTCATCCGGTTGTCGGCGGACGGCGAGGTCGAGCTCTGCAACGTCCAAGACGGCGAAGCCTATTGCTCCACGCACATCACGCCTCGAATCGGAGGCCCGCCGAGCGGGCTGATGGCTGGCGGAGGCAACATCCCCCCCGTCGCGGTCATCACCGAGGGCAGCCACCGGCTGGTCGCGATCGATGTGCGCACGGGCGAGCCGCGGTGGCGCTTTGCCTCGCGAACGGGCGGCGAGTTTCGAATGACGAAGATCGGCCGCGTGCTCCTCGTGACCTGCGGCGAAGAAGCGATTCACGCGATCGACATCGCCACCGGCGAAGATATCTGGAGATTCGCCGAAGGGGGCTGCTTTCAATTCAAGCCGTTGGTCCGGGACGAGACGGTCGTGGCGGCCGCCGTCCGTGGACGACGAGAAGGCGCCCTCTACGCCATCGACCTCTACAGCGGGCAACCCCGGTGGCACCGCGAGCTCCAGGGCCCGCCAACGTCGGACCCGTCTAGCGCCGCCAACGTCGTGCTCGTGTCCACCGCGGGAGAGCAGGCCATGCTGTCGGCGCATTCGCTCGACGACGGCCAGCAGCTCTGGGACGTGAAGGACCCGGGCCTCGGCATCGGTGGCGCCGGCATGACGATCGACAACACCTGGATCGTCAATGCGCCGTTCGGCCAGCTCAGTGCCTTCGATGTGCGCACGGGCCACCTGCAATGGTCCACTGATCTTGCCGACGCCCTGGCCGACGAGATCCCGAGACGGCTCGAGCCGATCCTTCGAGGGGGCGCCCTCTTCGTGCCCGCTTCTTCGGTCCACGTCATTCGACCGGCCGACGGAAGCCGGCTATCGGCGAGCCTTCCCTGTGACCTCGTACCGGACCTGATGCGCGTCGACGAGCGCGGATGGGTCTACGTCGCCGAGGAGAGTGGTTACCTCGCCGGCTATGCGCCGAAGCCAGTGCTGACCTTGATCCGCGGCGGCGGGTCGCGGGCACCATGAACGCCCTGGGTTTCCCCGCCGATCATGCGCACACTTGATCGACACCCCTGGTCCGCGGTATTTGGCTTACTCAGCTCGTTCGAACGCCTGATGACAGAGAGCTCAGCCAACGAAAAGAAGATGCTCGCCAGTCGCGAGGCGTGGGACGGGGATCCGCCTCAGCGCAATGCTGCTCGCGAACGCCTCCTAGAGGTCGCGGCGCACTGCGTCGCCCGCGACGGACTAACCGACACCGGGATCGCCCACGTGGCACTGGAAGCGGGAGTCAGTCGACCGACCGTCTATCGCTACTTCAAAGACCGCAACGAGCTGATTCGCTCTGTCCTGATGCAAGCGGGCCTTCGCCTCGCAAACGAAGTGCGTGTCCACATGAAACGCTTCGACGACCCAGCGGAGAGCGCCGTCGAGGCGATGATCTTCACGCTCCGAGGCGTACGAGAAAACCCGGTCCTCAAGCAAGTCTGGAACCCACCGGTCTTCGACGCGTTGGTGCTGCGCGGATTCACGCAGCCCGCCTCGATCGCGTTCAGCAGAGTGGCTTTCGGCGACTTCATCGACGCCGCGGGTTGGGACGAAGCCGAGAGCACCGAGGTCATGGAGTACATGCTGCGCCTGATCATGTCGTTGCTCGCCTCGCCGGATCCGAAACGAAACGACCAAGAGTTGCGTGACTTTCTGAGGCGTCGCTTCGTGCCAGCGCTGGGCCTTTAGACGGCCTACGGCCTCAGTCTGTCCCGCCCCACCGCCCCCACGCTATCGCCTATCGAATGAATGACGCCGGACCCTGGGTCGTCCAACGGCGAGCCGGTTGGTCCTGCCAACTGGCCTGTAGTAAAGGGGTTGCACGATGAATCGGTGGAAGTTGTCTTGGATCGCGGCGCTGACCGCAGCCGCATTGTTCGTTCCGGGTACCGCGACGGTGTCGAGTGCTGGCGCCGAGGCCGCCACTATGATTCGCATTGCATCGCTCGCGCCACCGGGCTCGTCGTTCGTGAAGGTGCTCAAGGCGTGGAGCCGCACCCTCGAAAAGGAAACCGAAGGACGCGTCGAGCTTCGCGTCTTTTCCGGCGGCAGCGAGGGCGACGATCGCGACCTGATTCGGAAGATCAAGGCAGGCAAGCTCGATGCGGCTGGGGTCGCGACGACCGGGCTGAGCCTGATCGCACCGGAGATCCAGGTCCTCACGGCACCGGGGCTACTGACCACCGACGCAGCGCTAGACCGAGCCAGAAAGAAGCTCGATGGGCGCTTTCAGAAGGCGATCGAGAATGGCGGATTCAAGCTTCTCACCTGGGGTGATGGCGGCAAGAACCGCATCTTCTCGTCAGCGATCTTTGCGAGCCCCGCCGACCTCGTCAAGAAGCCGGCTTGGGCAGGCAAGAACAACGCCGTCGTCGAGGAGTTCGTGAAAGCGATCGGTGCCAACCCCGTGCGTATCGGCGCGTCGGCTGTGTTCGCTGGCCTCGGGGACGAGAAGCTCCAGGTCGTCCCCGCGTCCGCGATGGCTGCGGTCGCGTTCCAATGGTACACGCGGCTCAAGGCCATGACCGCGAGCAACTTCAACATCATCGTTGGGGGCTCGGTCATCAGTAGGAAGAAGTTCGACGAGCTCACACCTGCAGACCAAAAGACGCTGCTCGATACGGCGAAG
>JAPUKT010000432.1 GCA_027295555.1 Deltaproteobacteria bacterium | reverse complement strand
GTCGAAGGCGATGCGGTAGTGCGAGGGGTGATCGATGTACTCGTCCCACTCGACGTCGATCGTCTCCCCGGGCTCGAAGTAGTTGATGTTCCCGCTCCTCGTGCCTCCCGGGACCCCACAGGGCCCCGTCTTCAGAATGTCGGGGCCGTAGCGTGAGACCGGGCTCGTCATGTCCAGGTGCGCGCGTACCCTGGTAGGTAGAAGGCCGAAAAGGAGGGCGACCACGAGCCAGGAGATGAAACGACTCATACGTCGAATCCTAGCTCAGCCGAGGTTCGGAAGCAGAGCTTTGTGACATTTCGCCGTGAGCCCCGATGAGCGTCAACCGACTTGACCCTCTTGTGGGGTGGGGCAACACCCCCCCCATGTGGCGAGTTGCGCTTCTTGCGTCCGTGATTCTGGTGTTGCCCGCCTGCGACAAGAACCGGATCAACGAAAGCTACTGGCGAGACCGAGGGGCCGAGGCGGTCATGCCTCTGAAGAAGAACCTCAAGAGGGCTTTGGTCAAAGGCCTCGAGGAGGGGCCTGTCGAAGCCGTCACGGCGTGCCAGGCGGTCGCGCCGGCGGTCACTCAAGGTGCGGGCTCCCAGATCGCCAAGGTGGGTCGCACCAGTCACAAGCTTCGAAACCCCGACAACGCACCAAAGCTTTGGATGCAACCGTTGTTGGAGGGGTATCTGACTTCGCCGGACCAAATGGAGCCCAGGGTCGTCGTGCTCGACGAGAACACGGTGGGCTATGTCGAGCCCATCTACCTGCAACCGATGTGCGTAACCTGTCACGGCACCGCCATCGCACCAGAGGTCCAAAAACGGATCGACGAGCTCTATCCCGCCGATCGAGCCACGGGGTTCGAATCTGGCCGCTTCCGCGGCATTCTCTGGGCGGAGCTCAGTCGGAACTGAGCTCCGCTTCAGTCACATGACCGAGACCTTTTCGGGTTCGATGTAGTAGAGCACCCGGACTTCGGTCGGCGTGCGATATGGGTACGAGTCTACCCCCATGTACTTCTTCGCCATCCGATCGATGTGCTCATCAGCGCCCTCGTTGGTGATCTTCACGACTCGGCCACGGATCGCGAGCGAGCGATACGGGTTCTCGGGGTCGGTCATCGAGATAGCGACTCGTGGGTCGCGACGAATGTTGCGGTCTTTGAGGCGCCCCTCCGCCGAGTTGACGACGATGTAGCCCTCGTCGGTGTCGACCCAGACCGGGGCGGTATGTGGAGCCCCGTCGGACATGAGCGTCGACAGGTGCGCAAACGCGGGCTTGTCGAGGATATCGGCGTGGGTTTCCGGAATTTGTTTCATGGCGGTTCTCCTCCGATGTGGATCGGTCACAGGATGGTCTAAGGCTTCTCGTGCGGGTGTCCATTGGAAGATCCGTGCGCGCCGAGTATACGTGCATGGACCGTGATGGCGTTTCCGTTCGAGAAGATCAGCGGCTGGATACGTGAGCCGGCCAATCCATGCCCTTCGCTGAAAGGGGATCAGCATGCGGACGTCGTCGTCATTGGGGCTGGCTACACGGGCCTCTCTGCGGCGCTTTCCCTCCGTGAGCAGGGCGTCGACGTCCTCGTGCTCGAGCGAGATTTCGCCGGGGCAGGCGCCAGCGGCCGCAACGCCGGTCACCTCACACCGACGATCGGCAAGGATCTGCCCACGTTGTTGCGGATGTTCGGTGAGGAACGGGCGCAGGCCCTAGTGCGTTTCGCGGACGAAGCCGTCGAGCACACCGAGCACGTCATCGAGCGACTACGCATCGAATGTGGCTACGAGCCGAACGGCAACATTCTCGCAAGCGTTCACCCGAAGCACGAGAAGCGCCTCCGCGAGGCGGCTACCGTGGCCTTGCGCCTCGGTGGTCAGGTCCGGTTCCTGTCGAGCGACGAGATGCGGGAGCGCGGGTTGCCCCGAGCCTTTCTTTGCGGGGTGCTCGAAAAGCGGGGTGGCCTGCTCGATCCGGGCCGATATGTGACGGCGCTCCGGAAAGCCGCGATCGACGCTGGGGTTCGGCTTCACGAGCACTCGACGGTTCAATCGATCGACAAAGGTAAGCCTGTTCGGGTGCACTGCGACGGTGGCACTGTCAGCGCGGATTCCGCCGTGGTCGCGACGAACGCCTACTCCGGGGTCATCGGGTTCATGCCGCGCAAGGTCGTTCCCCTTCGTGTCTCTCTCTTCGAAACCGAGCCACTCGGCACCCCCCAGCTTGCCGCCATCGGTTGGAACGGCCGCGAGGGCATCTACACGTCACACGAGGTGCTCGAGAGCTACCGGCTAACTGCGCGCAACACGATCATCGGCGGCTCGAAAGTTGTTCGTTACGCGTACGGTGGCAAGCTCGCGGAAGGCTACGACCCAGGGACATTCCAAATCATAGAGAACGCGTTTCGAGAGCGCTTTCCCGAGCTCGAAGGAATTCCCGTGCAGCGCTTCTGGGGTGGCTGGATCGGGCTCACACTAGACTTCTTGCCCATGATCGGCGTGGTCGGGGATCAAAAGAACGTTCACTACGGGTTCGGGTACGCAGGCCATGGTGTCGCGCAGGCGACGTTGACGGGGTCGATCCTGGCCGATCGTGTGGTCGGCCGCGCTCACGAATGCGAGAAGGCCTTGGCACGAAGATTGTGGTCCTGGCCTCTTGAGCCCTTGCGCTACGCCGCGTATCAGGCGATCACTCGAACGCTCTACGCCGTAGATGCTCGCACCGATCGGCAAGCGCGAAAGCTATGGACCGAGAAACCAGCCGCTCCTCGACGAGCGTCCGTGTAACGCGGTCTGGTCACGGCCAGGTGAGGCGATGAGCGAGCAACCGATCCCAGACACCACAGGTGCACTCGCCGATACCGAATGGCGCATCGAGGACATCGTTGGCCGGGCGGTGATCGAAGAAGCACCCGCGACGCTACGCATCGAGGCGGATGGGCGTGTATCCGGGCGCACCGGGTGCAACCTCTTCACGGGCTCCGTGCAGGTCCGCGCAGACGCCATCCAGTTCGGTCCACTCGCCACCACGCGAAGCATTTGCCCGCCCGCCCTGATGGACCAAGAGCAACGCCTTCTGAACGCCTTCGAAGCGGCACGCGCGTTTTCGATCGATGAGAGCGGGCTTCTCCACCTGAAAGGGGAATACGAGCCGTTCCTTCTGCGCGCCTCACCGGTTCGCCGCCGCGAGTGACACCGCTATTCTCCTGCTGGGCGGCTGCCCCTTTCGTGCATGTCGGACCCGCGAAGCCGGGGCCAGACGCGCTGCTCCAAGAGCTCGAGGCTCTCTTTGGCGATTTCCGGGGATAGACCGCCCATGAGTGGGTGAAAGACGAGGCTCCCTCGGACCCGGCCTTCGCGCACCAAGTCGATGCAGGTTTCCGGCGTCATCACTTGATACATCCCGGTCGCCCTAACTTCATCGGTCGAGTTGGTATGCCGGTAGAGCCCCTCAAGTCCTGCTTCCTCGGCCCATGCGCCGTAGGCATTCATGTCGTGCATGGCGTGGGGACCAATCGCTTCCCAGGATTTGTCGGGGTCTTCCGACAAGTGCAAGAACGAAGGCGCGTTGCTCGGCGGCGGCCCCCCCGGCTCCCTGCCGAGCCGGGCGCATTCTTCCGCGTAGATCTTCCAAAGTCGCGGAAAGACCGGCATGTAGCCATCGCCCACGCGAGCGGCGCGCTTCGCAGAGATCGGCGAGCCTCCCGCGAGGATGATCCGCGGGCCGTTCGGTTGGAGGGGCTTCAGCCCGAGGCGGACATGGCGTCCTTCGTAGTCGAAGCGTTTGCCTTGCCAGAGCCCGCGCATGACTTCGACGTAGCGCTCGAGCCGTGCGCCACGCTTGTCCATGGGCACGCCAAACATGTCGAACTCGGACGGCACATATCCGGCCGCGACAACGACTTCGAGCCGTCCGCCGCTCACGACGTCGAGGACCGCTAGTTGCTCGGCTGCCTGCACCGGGTCGTGAAGTGGAAGCACCAACGCGGCCAGACGAATTCGAATCCGCTTCGTCCTCGCCGCCACTGCCGCCGCAAACACCATGGGAGCAGGCAGATATCCGTCATCGGCGCCATGGTGTTCCGAGATGAGGATAGCGTCCAAGCCAAGGTTGTCTGCCCATGCGCATTGATCGAGCGCCGCCGCATAAAGCTCGCCACGGGGCGTCGCCCAGTCGGGGCAGCGTAGGTCGTAACGAAGGTAGATCTCTATGTCTTTCATGTTGGAGCTGGTTCTCGACGCCCCTGCTCGGTCGAGATGGACATCAGCGCGGGAGGGTATCAGGTTCCCGGAGATCGATGCGCTCCGCGACGTGGGCGGGGGAGATTCGTGAATGATCTATGAGTCGTACAAGTCCCCGTTGACCATTTTCGCGTGTGGCGTTACTGCGGGGATCCACGGCGTTCGACTCGACGGTTGACGCATCTCGTGCGTCATGCTGTCCGCCGCCTCGGACA
>JAPUKT010000431.1 GCA_027295555.1 Deltaproteobacteria bacterium | reverse complement strand
TACGACTTGGTCGAAGCGATCGAGAAGCGAGTGGTCGTGTGTCACCATCAAGAGGGTCATCGAGAGAGCCGCGCACTGGTCGAACAACAGGTCGAGCGCTTGCTGCTTGGTGGCCGGGTCGAGGTTTCCCGTTGGCTCGTCGGCGAGCACCAGCTTTGGCGCGGTGACCAAGGCTCGCGCGATCGCAACCCGTTGACGCTCCCCTTGGGACAGCTCGTTCGGGGGTCGCCCGAGCATGGCGGCGATCCCGAGGTTCCGTGCGAGCTGGTCTGCGCGCTCCCGGGCTCCTCGATCGAGCTTCAAATCGGGGTGGAGGCGATAGGGGTAGAGGATGTTGCCGAGGACATCGAGGTAGTCGAGCAACAGGAAGTCTTGGAACACAAAGCCGATGGTCGTGATCCGAAACGACCGTCGTGTCGCCGCCGATAGACCATCGATGCGCACGCCGGCGGTTTCGATCTCTCCCGCTTGAGGGCGCTCGATCCCCGACACGAGGTTGAGGAGCGTCGTCTTGCCGGAACCGCTCGGCCCGATTGCCGCGGCCCGGGTTCCGGAAGGAATCGACAGCTCGGGGACGCGGAGCGAGAAGCCGCTCTGGGGATAACCGAACCGAACGTCACGGAGCGAGATCATGACCCGGCGAACCCTCGAAGGCGGCTCACTCCTTCGAGATCTCGCCTCGGCGAAGCTTGCGGTACAGCTCGAGCGAGTCTTTCAGGATTTCGAGCGCGGCCTTGCGGTCTTGCATGCCCTCGACGACGACTTCTTTGTTCTCGAGCGCTTTGTAGTCTTCGAAGAAGCGCTGAATCTCGCGGAGCTTGTGCCCGGGTAGGTCGTCGAGCTCGCGCCGCTCTTGGTATTCCGGGTCGTGAGCGCTTATGGAGATGATCTTGTCATCGATCCCCTTGTCGTCGCGCATGCGCATGACGCCGAGCGCGCGGGCGTACATGATCGTCAACGGCACCACCGGCTCTTGCCCGATGACCAGGACGTCGAGCGGGTCTCCATCATCGCAGAAGCTTCGCGGGACGAACCCGTAGTTCGCAGGGTAGTGGACCGCACTGTAGAGGACGCGGTCGAGCTTGAGCAGGCCGCTTTCTTTGTCGAGCTCGTATTTGTTCTTGCTCCCCATGGGGACTTCGATGACGACGGGGAACACCGCGTCGAGCTGATCTTCGTCGAGGTAGACGTCGTGCCAGGGGTGCATGGTGTCGCTAGATGGCCATGGGTTGGACGGTGAGGCAAGGAGGGAGTGTCAGGCGCCGAAAGGGTTTGGCTTTCGCATTCGATAGGCCAGCAACAAGGGGATGACGCCGTAGGGGCCGTTGAACGCCCAGAAAACGAGCGGCTTTCCGGGAGGTGGGCCGATCCAGTACTCCCCGATGACGAACTCGGTCATCCCGTGCATCATCGCCCCGACGTAGATGAAGGCCGGAATGCGGATCCAGTTCTTACCCTTCGCGAACGCGTAGACGAGCACGAGATAAAACGGCCCGAAGACCATGCCGGAGACGCCGGTGTTGATCCGAAGGTAGTCGTGGTCGGCCAGGAAGTAATGGTCCTGCGCGATCTCGCCGTACCAGCGGTTTGCGCGCGCCCAGAACATGTCGCCTTCGAGGAGCCCGAGCGCGTGCCACGAATCCGAGAAGAACGACGAGAACGCGAAGAACGAGAAGCTCGCGACGAAAAACCAGTCGCCAGGCCGCGCACTCAGGGGACTACCGGTACTCGATTGATTCATAGCATCTCCTTGATGATCACCATTCCAAAATCGGCCAATGCCGCTTCTTGGCGGCTCGGCGCAGGCGCGGGTCCGGTGCGACGACGCGTGGGTTTCCGACCGCGTCCAACATGGGGAAGTCGGTGAGCGAGTCGCTGTAGAAGTAGCAGTCGGCGAGGTCGATCTCCCGCTCGGCGGCCCAGGCACGAGCTCGCTCGACCTTGCCCGGTCCGTAGCACAGCGGCGACACGAACGTGCCATCGAGCTTGCCCTCGGCGTCGGTTGGAAAGTCGTTGGCGAGGAAGTCATCGAGGCCCCAGGTGTCACGCGCCACCCGTGCCGCAAACGTCGACGCGCTCGTCAGCAGAACGAGCCGATGCTTCTGGCCGCGGTGCTCGTCGATTGCCCGACTCGCTCCGG
This sequence comes from Deltaproteobacteria bacterium, assembly GCA_027295555.1. GTDB lineage: Bacteria > Myxococcota_A > Polyangia > Polyangiales > Houyiibacteriaceae > SG8-38. Next base: position 1,302 of record JAPUKT010000431.1, on the reverse strand, counting down.
GCCGTAGATGATGTGCGACCTCACGGAGGAACCAGCGTTTGGTTTCGAGTTGAAGGTCGTCGTATCTCCGCCCCCGATAGTGGGCGACGGCCTCCTTGAATGCCGTTTCGATATCGATGAGCGACAGGTGGTAGAGCACATTCCATATCGCGACCCGCCCAAACTGCTTTGGCGAGATGTTTCCGTTCAGCAGCTCGTGTTTCGCCCACAGCGTTCCGCTGCTGACGGCCAGCAGGGTGCGGTCGAGGTCGAAAAACGCGGCGATCGTTCGGTCCAAGGCAAAGCATCTATCGTGCTTTACGCCTCAGTTCCACCGGTTTTGCGAGATTGCGATTTCGGTGGTTGCGGAATGTGGCCGCATGCCCGAGATTACGCGCCGGAGAAAGGCCCTCTATGATTCTAGACCGTTTTAGAGTGACCGATCGCGTGGCCGTCATCACGGGTGCGGGTCGGGGGATTGGCCGGGGGATCGCGATTGCGCTGGCGGAAGCCGGGGCGGATGTGGTGCTGGCGGCTCGGCGCGAAAACACACTCCAAGAGGTAGCGAGCATCGTCGAAAAGGCGGGTCGCCGTGCCTTGGTCGTGCCGACCGACGCGCTCGTGCCCGAGCAGCTCGACCGGCTCGTCGAGCGGTCGCTCGAGGAATTCGGCGGGGTCGACTTCTTGGTGAACAACGTGGGCGGGACCCTGCCGGGCCCTGCGCTACAGTGCACCGACGACGAATTCAACAAGTCCTTCAACTTCAACGTCACGACGGCGCTTCACTTGTCGCGGATGCTGGCGCCCTCCATGGCAGAGCGCGGTCACGGCGCGATCGTGAACATCTCCTCGGCGGTCTCCCGTTTGGTCGACAATGGGTTTGTGGCCTACGCGACCGCCAAAGCGGCAATGTCGCACATGACTCGTCTGCTTGCGCACGAATGGGCGCCGCACGTCCGGGTCAACGCCATTGCAGTTGGGGCGACGGAAACCGATGCGCTCGCGATGGTGACCGCCGACAAGGCGCTCGCCAAGCAGATGGCAGACCTCACACCGATGGGTAGGCTCGGCACCGTCGAGGACATCGGCGCGGCGGCGCTATATCTTTTATCGCCCGCTGCAAGCTGGGTGACCGGAAAGATCTTGGAGGTCGATGGCGGTACGGTTGCCTCGAACTGGCCGTTCAGCATGCCAAGCGGGCTGAGTGGTCCGAACGACGCCTGAGAAAAGGGGCCTTCATGAAATCGGTATGGATCGAATCGTTTACGGATGACCCTACGAAGGTAGAGCTTCGCGACGTCGACACGCCCAAGCCGGGCCCTG